>JAZRKZ010000234.1:0-2355 GCA_045646565.1 Lachnospiraceae bacterium | reverse complement strand
CATGACGTTGTTGAGCACGCAGCTCCCCACCAGGGCCGGTCCTGAGATCAGAATATAGAACCCGTAGTTGCGGGAAAAAGGCAGGATCGTATCCGTGCTCCCCATCAGCCGCATCAGCGGCGTGAGGCCGATCAGGCAGATGGCACTGACGACCACACTGATCGCCATCGCGTGGAAAAAAGCGGTGGAAAAGAGCTTGTCCGCCGTTTCCCTGTCGCCTTTTCCCAGGTGGACGCTGATCTGGCTCCCCGAGCCGTGTCCCATCATAAAGCCGAACGCCTGGAAGATCGCCTGTACGCCCAGGACGACGCCGATCGCGGCGCTCGCGCTCGTCCCGAGCTTTCCCACGAAGAACGCATCCACCAGGTTGTAGACCATCGTCACCATCATGCTGAGGATCGTCGGCACCGCCAGTTTAGGGATCAGCTGCTCCACCGGTGTCAAAACAAGCTTTCTGTACTGCTGCTGTTCTTTGCTCATTTTCTCTCCTAAATGTGACGGGAGAACCGTCCCCTTGTCACATCCTGATCAGGTCCTTCACCACTTCCGACGCAATGAGCAGTCCCGCTGCCGCAGGTGTGAACACGGCGCTTCCCGGCACGTCCTTGCGGCCTGCTTCCGGATCCGCCTCGATCCTTCCCAGCGGCTTGATCGGCTCTTCCTTGGAATACACTACCTTGAGCTTCCGGACGCCTCTTTTCTTGAGTTCCCGCCGCATCACGCGGGCGAGCGGGTCGACGGAAGTCTTGTAAATGTCTGCGGCTTCAAACTTCGACGGGTCCAGCTTGTTGCCCGCGCCCATGCTGCTGATCACGGGAACGCCGGCTTTCTGCGCCCTCAGGATGATCTCTATTTTGGCAGTGATCGTATCCACCGCATCGATGATGTAGTCATACTGCGTGAAGTCAAATTGGTCCGCAGTCTCAGGCAGATAGAAGCACTTGTGCTGCGTCACCTGCGCATCCGGGTTGATGTCATGGATGCGCTCCGCCATCACCTCTGTCTTGCCGCGCCCGATCGTCTTATGGGTCGCGATGATCTGGCGGTTGAGATTCGACTCGCTGACCACATCTCTGTCGATCAGCTCGAACGCTCCGACGCCGCTCCTCGCCAGCGCCTCCACCGCGTATCCGCCGACACCGCCGATGCCGAAGACCGCCACCCTGCTCCTGTTCAGTTTTCTCATCGCGTCCTCTCCGAGAAGGAGCGCGGTGCGCGTGAACTGGCCGTTTATAAGGTCCTTCAAGATTTATTCCTCCCTTGATCGTCTTGTGATAATCGTCATTGTAGCATTTTTCTCGTGATAATTCACCTTGCTGATATGCTATACTCATTACAGCAAACGGCGTTTTTGCATTGACGTAAGATCTGTACAACTTCTGTTTCCTTATCTCTATAAGGAGGTTTTACGTATGATGCAAAAGATAGCCGCTTTTTTTGTGCTCTCTACCTTATTCCTGTTCTCTTTTATGACCGCGAATTGCATTGCAATTTGCGGTGTCATATGATACGTTCCAATAGAGAGGTATTTCGATGTACAGTCATTTTGATCTTAATGTTACGAATGCTTCTTTCGAATGGGATGAACACAAAGATGCTGAAAACTTCAGGAAGCATGGAATTCATTTCAAAACGGCAGCGAGGGTCTTCTTAAGAGAATCTGATCCGCATCATTTCAGCGCGGATCGCATCTGTTCCGGAAAAGGAGAGGTATAAGAATGGTGAAGATGAGTTTTGATGAACTGAATACCGACCTGAGCAGCGAAGAGCTCAAAGAGCTGGAGGAAGCCGCAGCACGGACGATCGTATACGACGACGAAAGTCCCGAGATGACACCTGAAATGCTTAAGCAGTTCAAGCAGATGAAACAGAAAAGCAGGGCAAAACAGACCGCATCCATACGCCTTTCCGAAAAAGCGCAAAAATTCTCCAAGTCCTACGGAAAAGGATATACCTCATTTTTCAGCCGGCTCATTGACGCAGCCCTTGACGATGCTTCTCTGGTCAAAAAGTGCCTGTAACTGATCAGGCTGATATGCTATACTCATTACAGCAAACGGCGTTTTTGCATTGACGTAAGATCTGTACAACTTCAGTTTCCTTAGTTCTATAAGGAGGTTTTACGTATGATGCAAAAAATAGCCGTTCTTTTTGTGCTCGTTACAGCGGTAATGTTCGCAGGCATCTTTACAGGATGCAGTTCAAATGAAGCAGGCAGCTCAGGCCAATCCGGCATTTCCGACAGCACAGACGGTGCCAATCAGAGTGACGTTTCCGGTAAAACAGACAATTCAAGCCAGGCTGATAGTCCGGAGCCGGCGGACAACACAGGCAAGGTCGATCATTCTTCACAGA
>JAZRKZ010000233.1:0-3140 GCA_045646565.1 Lachnospiraceae bacterium | reverse complement strand
CAGCTCGAACGGGACCCCGATCTCTTTTCCGACGGAGACGACGTGGGCTTTCGACTTGTCAATGAACGGGGCTTCCACCTTCAGCGCTTTACCGCTGCCGATATAAATTGCCGCAGCGATCGCCTCATTGAACTCCACGCTCGTATCCGGGTAAGCGCATCCAGCGGCGTCATCTGCATGCGCTCCGTAATAAACGACCCCGCACCCATTACTCAGTGCAATGGCGGCCGCGGAAGAAAGGAACAGACCGTTTCGATACGGCACATAGGTGTTCACCAGCGCTCCGTCCGTTTTAGCAAGCTGCTCCGAGTATTCCTCATGCGGGATCTCACCCGCTGCTCCCTCCAAAAGGGTGCAGTCACTGTCCCTGAAGATTTCTCCCAGATCAAGGGTAACTTGCTTCACTCCGTAATAAACCGCGACCTTTTGGGCCGCCTCCATCTCCTTACTGTGTTTCTGTCCATAAAAAATTGAGAGGGCCAGGACCTGATCGGAACCGTATTTTCTGACTGCCAGACCCAGGCAGACGGAACTGTCGAGCCCTCCGCTAAATAAAACCAATGCTTTCACGATAAACCCTTTTCTCCAAAAAAATAAGCCCTGCAAAACGCAAGGCTACAGCAAAAAGGGCGCACGTGCCCTCGAGTAGTCCCGGTTTTGCTTAACGACAGGAAGGTACAAATGAACTGTCGATCCAGAAAAGTCAGGGGACTCAGCCCCTGACCCGCTTTTTATTTGAGCCTGGTAATTATAACCGATACCGCTCCATATTGCAACAAGCATGTAAGTTTCTGAACTTCCCACTTGTCTCTCCAGAGCAGGCCGCTCTGATGCATTGTGGTAGTTTTAGTAAGTTAAATATTCTTTCGTTCCGGAACAATGATGCCCAGCACCTTCTGCTCATCGTAGCGGGACAATACGAACGCGCCGGTCAGGCAGATCACTGCCGCCACGACCGCCGCCAGACGGTATCCGAAACCTGTCTCCGGGCCGATACTTGCAAATGCAGTAAAGAGCAGCATGGAAATACTCTGTCCCATCTTGAAAGCAAATGTACGGGCAGCGAAGAACATGCCCTCGCGGTTCTCTCCGGTCACCACCGCATCCGCCTCGGCGATATCCGCCACGATCGCCTGCGGCAGAATGCCGAGAATTGCCATCGGGAAGGCCGCCGCACACACGATCACAACGCCGTAGATAAGACCCGAGATACCGAGCAGACCTGATACAGCCGTAATGATATAGACAGTGGCAAGACCGGCAAACCCAATGAGCACCAGCTTTTTCTTGTTCATGCGATGGGCCAGAATGTTGACCGGCATATAACAGACAAAGGACAGCAGCGTCATCGCGACATAGAGAATGGTCGTATAGGTCTCCGGCAGCTTCATCAGGGCAGTGATAAAGAAAGGTAATCCTGTCTGAAAAATCGTCAGCGCTATGAAGTACAGCACGTCGCTCCCCACGAACACACGAAAATCACCGTTCCGGAATGTCTTGGCAAGTGATGTAAAAGCGTCATCGCCTGACGGCACAGTATGGACATATTCCTTCTCATTGATCGTGAACGTCGGGACAAGAAGGGCGATGAATCCAATCGCGGCGAGAACGGTAAAGGTGATGCGGATCGCCATTATGCGGCCCATCGACGGTTCCATCGCGCCCCAGATAAAGGGAGCGGCGTAACCGACCGCGCTGCCGAGCAGGAATGTCACGGAGATATAGGTCGAGATACTGATTCGGGTGTCCTGCGTCGTTCCCAGTTCGGAAATCAGCGCATTATAGGGCGTACAATACGTGGTCATGGACAGATAAAAGAGGAGCAGCGTGATAAGGAGCCATATACTGTTGACCGTCGACACGCCTTTTACGGGCGCCCAGAACACAAGCACAGTGACAAGGGCAAATGGAAGCGCGATCCTTCTCATAAATGGGATCCTCCGGCCCTTAGGATTCGTGGACCGGTCTGATAGATTGGCAATCATCGGGTCCGTGACCGCGTCGAACACTCTGCCCAGAGCGGCGATGCCGCCGATGACTGTGGCGATGCCGAAAATCACGCGGCCCTGCGGGATAAAGAGCGCCTGCCCCTGCGCGATCTGCTCCGTATCCGGCTGATAGAAATAGACCAGCCAGTTGGTGATCAGGGCCGAGAGCAGCGACCAGCCGAACTGGCCGATGGCGAAACACCACATCTTCCCTTTGGTAATCGTTTTCATTTTCTTTCCTCCTTGTCATTCCTTAGTTGTAAAATCTTAAGTCACCCGATGTGAAGCTTCCGTCTGTGCTGCCGGCGCGGCACGCTCCGGCACCTATAGTCCATCACTCCTGCGCCTTCAGCGAACAGACCATATGCACAGGGTTGTGATCGCTGAAGACAAATCCTCTGTCAAGCGTTTTTACAAGGTCGACCTGAACGTTGTCGGATACGATGAAGCCGTCGATCATATAGAACTGGAAGTCTTCATCTGCAGCACCGGCGTAAGGCCGGTCCAGAGACCGGCATGTAGGCACAGATGCATCCATGATGAGTGAAAAGGAGTCGCCGAACGCCTCCGTCTCGATCAGCCCCGGCTGCCACTTTCCCTCATGCGCCGGCCACATACTGCGATCTACGTTGGAAAAGCCCTGGTTGAAATCCCCGCCGGCGACGACATAGTTTCCCTTTTCCGCTTCCCCTTTAAGCAGGGCCGCAAGCTGAGCTGTCTGGGCCGTCTTGCCTTCGCCGCTGTCGTATGCTTCCAAATGCAGATTTACCAGCACCAGTTCTTTATCTGTCCCCTTCAGGGAGAATCTGCTCACTAACAGGCAGCGCTTCAGATTGGCGACGCGGATCGGCCAGGAAAAAGGACACGGCAGCGCGATCCGGTCCGCCTGCATGATCTCCTTATTGCTGATCGTCAGAAGGCCGCCCTCGACATGACCGATCGGCGGTATCGGATATGGCACGAAAAGGGAGTTATAATTGTATGCAAATGCCTCCGACTCATGTTCGACAGCCGTTCGCAGCACTTCTCTTTCATCAATTCCGTAGCTTCTGTCAGAATGAATATCCACTTCCTGCAGAAGAACAAACTCAGGGTGCATCGACTGCAGCGTTTCTTTCATTCGCGCGAGATTCAAGTCGGATCGTAGCCATG
>JAZRKZ010000232.1:0-3369 GCA_045646565.1 Lachnospiraceae bacterium | reverse complement strand
CCATCGTCGGCGAGACGGGCGCGGGCAAATCAACGCTCGTCAACCTCGTCTGCCGCTTCTTCGAGCCGACTGAAGGCCAGCTCCTCATTGACGGCCGGGATGCGCGCGAACGCTCGCAGCTCTGGCTGCACAGCAACATCGGCTATGTTCTCCAGTCGCCGCATCTCTTTTCCGGAACGATCCGCGAGAACCTGCGCTATGGAAAGCCCGACGCGACCGATGAGGAGATCATGAACGCGCTGCGGATCGTCTCGGCGGAGTCCGTGGTGACCCGCATGGAAAAGGGGCTCGACACAGACGTCGGGGAGGGCGGCAGCATCTTGTCGACGGGCGAGAAACAGCTGCTTTCATTTGCAAGAGCCATCCTGGCTGACCCAAGGATCCTCGTCCTCGACGAAGCCACCTCCTCGATCGACACCGTGACGGAAAAAGCCATCCAGAACGCGCTCAGCGCCGTGATCCGCGGCCGCACTTCCTTCGTCATCGCCCACCGGCTCTCGACGATCGTCGACGCGGATGTGATCCTTGTCGTGAAGGGCGGAAAGATCATCGGCCGCGGCACCCACGCAGAGCTCATGCGGGAGCGCGGCTACTATTACGAACTCTATACAAGGCAGTATGAGGACCTTCTGTGGGGGACAGAGTAAAAAAAAGGGGCTGTCGCCCCTTTTTTACATTTTCGGTATCACTTGTGGGATGAAGCCAGCAGATTCAGTCTGACCTGCTAAGTCCGATTTTTATGTTCTCCGCTCCCTGATCAATAGGAAAGGAAATCAACATGCACATAGCCGGTGAGACCGGACTCATCCACGATCACGTGGACCATCTTTCCCGTCGGCGTATCAAGAACCGTCATCTTCGTCCAGTCGGGAAGACGAGAAATCACATCCGACGACGTCGATGGGCCTTCTCTGAGAGAGAGATACTCCTTGACATTTGCGTATACGGTCATACCTTCCTTGAGGCCGTAGGGGTTACTTGAACTGCTGCCCGAGCTGCTGCCTGAACTGCTGCCTGAGCTGCTGCCCGACGGCTTGCTCTTTGAGATATAATTCGGATTCACATAGCCGACCTTGCCGGTGTCCACTACCTTGACCTTTGCCATGTCTTTCTCATAGCCGATCATTTCCATCGCTGTACCTCTCGGCAGCTTTTCGATAACAGAAGATTCCGTCGAAGCCTTGCTGCGAAGGGACAGATACTCTTTGACATTCGCGTAATAGATCTCGCCCGTATCCCCCTCATCATTGTAATCATCCTCGGTCTTTGCGGAATAATCCTTCATCGAGATAAGCAGCGTATCTGACGCGCCGTCCGGATACATTTCATAGACAAGTTTTACGATATCTGCATCGGCGTAGTAGGTCAGCTCATACGTCCAGTAATAGTCCTCTCTGAACTGTCCGATATTCTTGACCGTCGATCCGTTCTTGTCGCAAATAAAGAGATCCGGTCCGAGATAACCGCTTATATAGAGCTTTCCGTCTCCGCCGTATCCATACGCCCACTGAGCCGGACTTCCTCCAAAGTCACTGTTCCTCCAAAGTTCGGAACCTGTCTCAAGATCGAGGCAGACGATTGATCCTCTTTCAACATAATAATAGGTGCGGCCGTTCTTTCCGAGATCGCTGACGCAGTTAAGCTGAGCGGTCGGGTAAGAACCTGTCGTTTTGTTCCAGATCTCCTTGCCGTTATAGACAGCGGTGATATAGGCGAATTCCTTTCCGTTCTCGTGACCGAGATTGAACGAAATCTTCACATCATCCGGATCATAGTCGCCTAACTGGCCTTTTGCCGTTCCGGTCTCAGCCGGCTTGTCTGCGGACTCCGCCTTTGATTCGGTCTTGGATTCTGTCTTGGATTCCGTCTTGGATTCTGTCTTGGACTCTGTCTTAGATTCTGTCTTGGACTCCGTCTTGGTCACTGTCTGCGTAGAACCGTCCATAAGCTCCGGCTTGATGGCGCTGTCCGTACTCTCCGCTTTTGCGACAGAGCTGTCTGCGCTTTCCGCCTTCGACGCGTCTTTGGCACTGTCCGTCACCTCCGCTTTTGATGCGTCCTGGGCGACAGCATTTGACGCATTTGCCGCATCACCGGTCACCTTGGATTCTTCCATGACCTGATCTGCCGGCGGATTTGATGTCGTCTGAGAAGTTGATCCACAAGCTGCAATCGAGAATGCAAGTGCTGCAGTAAGCAGTAATGAAATTGTCTTACGCCTCATTTTTATTTCCTCCTATTATTCTCAGAAGGCCAACGCAGTAAGGCGCACCCGGGCGTCCCTGCCCCGCGCGGTATGCGAAGCACCTTCTTTATTAAACTCCTTGGTCTGTATCACTCTGCACAAAACACATCATGATGACGAATGCGGCATCAGATTATAAAGCAGCATCGCCGTCTGCGATATAGGCATCGTCTGAACGGTCAGTCTGCCCGGTCCCGTGACAACTGTATTAAAAAGACCCTCTCCGCCGAGCAGCACATTCTTGACGCCCTTGATCTGGACAACGTCAAGACTCATATTTCCCTGCAGGGCAACCACATGGCCCGTATCGATGATCTTTTTCTGACCGGGTGCAAGATCATATTCAATGGCCGAACCATCGATCTCGAGAAATACGATTCCATCACCGTGATACTTTCTCATGAGGAATCCTTCACCGCCGAACAGGCCGCCGGAGAACTTTTTCTGAATATACACTTCAGAATCTATTCTCCCCATGCTGCACAGGTACGAGCCTTTCTGGATGTAGATCGGTTCTGCCGGCGTCACGCGCACCGCTTTGATTGATCCTGGGAATTTGGATGCAAATGCAATCTCGCCCGCGACCCTCGCCGTATAATGATTGACGAACGCGCTTTCATTTGTCAGCAGCCTCCCGAACATCTTTCCAAGACCACCGCCCTGTGTCTGCATTTCGATGCCTTCATCCATCCAGGACATGGCGCCGGCTTCACATTCTATCATCTCTCCGGCATCCAGGTGAATGAGGAGCACCGGCAGATTTCCGCCTTTGATCTCATATTTCATTCTGTCACCTCCTAAACTCAACTCCGACATGTTCACTTTTGTTCCTTGGTTTCATCTTCCGTACATCTTCCAGTAGTTTACTCAAACTTCCCACACCACAGTGCTTTCCTGCGCCTCATCAAAATGTTGCTGCGCAGGGACGCTTCCGCTTAAGCATTCATTTTGATTTCGGCTTGTCGCCATGAAGAGACAGACGGGAAGTCTTAGTAATTTCCATTTTATCATAATCAGCAAAGCTCTGCTTTAAATTGTCTGGTATTATCTGCGAAAGTTCTATGAATTTTTATTAATCTTTTATTAACTGCCCTTTCTGCAAGACACAATAACGACACTTCATA
>JAZRKZ010000231.1:0-2069 GCA_045646565.1 Lachnospiraceae bacterium | reverse complement strand
ATTAACGTGCTTCGGACGGGAATCGAACCCGTACGGGCATTGCTGCCCACGGGATTTTCTTGCTACTCTTGCTTTTACACAAGCCGGCTTCATCCGTAATGCTAAGCCGTTGTAGTCTGGACTATTTCTTGACCATGCGCTGAAATCAATTTGATCTCCTGCGTTTAGGCCCTCCCTGTATAGTCTCTACGCCATTTATCAGCATATGCTGAATTTAGTGAGCCGTCGCCAAAGCCTGCATTTCTGCGGGCGAGGTTTCCGTTTGTTAGGGGAGTTCTACTCTCAAAGTTTCCTTTGAGGCACTCTGTACGGCAACATTTGACAGTTGCCCGTTTAAGTCCCGCGTGTCTACCTATTCCACCACCAAAGCGAACCGGGTGCAAAGATAGTCAAAAAACAGAATTTTCGGTAATCTTAATGAATTTCTTGATGTCTACCAGAAGAAACCGGTTGAGAAGCCGGCAATGAAAGTATTGACCCACGGCTCTTTATTGGAGAGGGAGATGGAGTCGAACTCCCCGAATGCCTTTATCTTGAAATTGTTGCCGGTGATCAGGCTCATGCTCACTCCGCCGCAGAGTTCCGCTCCATGTGCCTGATGCATCCTCGCCCATCCGGCCATCACGTTTGTCTGAAACTCAAGAATCCGGGCAAAACTCAGTTTCCACCAGCAGCCGGCACCGGCCGTATAGAGATCTGAGCAAACCCCTCCGTTGTAAACCATTCCGCTGGCAGTCGTCCTGACACATACTCCCACGCTCGGAATGATAGGAATCTCTACCTGCAGACCGGCCAGACTTCCGCGCTGAGGCAGCGCCCCCATAGCCTTGCGGCCCTCAGAACCGATGACAAAGCGCCTTCCGAACAGAATCTCCGCCACGTAATGTCTGGCAGAAGCGTCATAAAAGAACACATCCTCATAGTCTTGATTCAGGTGCTTTTCCTTGAAGATCTTGTCAGTAATGAAATATCCAAGATGCACAGAGCCGATACCTATTGCAGCTCCAGCCAGAACATCGCTCATCCAATGCCTGTTGTTCAGGACCCTTGACACTCCGGTCAGCGCTGCGAGTGCATATCCTCCGGCACTGAACCATGGACTTCGCCATCCGTATTCCATGTGCAGCATGGTTGCGGTCATGAATGCAGTGGCCGTATGGCCGGACGGGAACGAATTGCGTGTGGACTGGTCAGGGCGCATCCTCTTGACTGAATACTTGACGCCGTTGACTAAAATAGCCATAGAAGCTGCGGAAAAAGCATCGGACACGAGCATGCGCCCCCATGAACTGCGCCCCTTATAGCCTCCGGCCTTCAGACCCAGCATCAGTGCAGCTGGAGCATACTGAGTGTAATCATCATAATGATGCCTGAAATCCCCTGCCGCAGTATTCCTCAGCATCAGCATATCGGTGTCGAAACTGTACTTCACCTCCGGAATCTGCGCAGCCACCCGTTCCGGCAGGAACAGGAGAATAAAGAGCAGGTATATGAATGTGTGCTTTTTCATACGGGGTGATGATTCAGGGTGCAAAATTAAAGAAATTTGTCGTTATTATTAAAAATACTAATTTTGTGGAGGACAGAAAGTGTTCAAGTAATGAAGAAGTACAGGGATAAAAACGGTAAACGCGTAGTCGAAGTGAGTGATTTGAGCTATTTGTGCGACAGGAATCACCCGTATAACTGGCTTCAGAGACATTATCATCATCATCGTCTGAGACGCTCTGTAAAGAAAGCGGCAAAGATAATTGCCCATAGTCCGAAAGTAGCAGAAGACATCCACCGCTTTTACTTCATTCCCCGAGAGCGTATCGAAATCAGACACCTCCCTTAAGGAAGGCATGCTGCAGCAGACTATTTAATATACCGTCACCCCAATTTCAGACTTCTTGGGATGACGGTAATTTTATCGGTGTATTGTAGCGCCCCTGCTTATGCCTGCAGCCACTTGTGTTTCTCTACACTGTAGATAGGAACGAAGGGGAGAAGGATAGGGGTTTTCTTTATATATGCCTGATACTCAGGATCGCTTCCATAGGCTCCGTTCTGACGGATTTCAAGTCTGC
>JAZRKZ010000230.1:0-2906 GCA_045646565.1 Lachnospiraceae bacterium | reverse complement strand
CTACAAAAGGATCGACACGCGGCTTGGGACCAACGAGGACTTTAAGGACCTTGTGAAAAAGTTCCACGACGCAGGGATCCGTGTGATCATCGACGGCGTGTTCAATCATGTGGGGCGTGGCTTTTTTGCATTCAAGGATGTCCAGGAAAAACGCTGGGACAGCCCCTACAAGGACTGGTTTCATATCAGCTTTGACGGCAATTCCAATTATAACGACGGCTTCTGGTACGAAGGCTGGGAAGGCAACTTTGACCTCGTCAAACTAAACCTCCAAAACGAAGCCGTTGTGCAGCATATCTTTGAGGCGGTGGATTTCTGGAGGAGTGAGTTCGGGATCGACGGCCTCCGGCTTGACGTGGCGTACTGCCTGGACCGGGGATTTCTGCATCGCCTGAGAGAGCATTGCAACGGCATCGCAGAGGATTTCTTCCTGGTCGGGGAAATGGTACACGGCAACTATTATGAGTACGTCAATGACGGCATGCTCCATTCCGTGACGAACTATGAGTGCTACAAAGGCCTCTATTCTTCCATGAACAGCTACAATCTTTTCGAGATCGTGCATTCGCTGCTGCGCCTATTTGGACCGGAGGACTGGTGCCTCTGCCGCGGCATGCATCTGCTGGCGTTCGTGGACAACCATGACGTGAGCCGTATCGCATCCATTCTGGAGAATCCGAAGCACCTGCCCCTGATCTACGGGCTGCTGTTTGGGATGCCGGGCATTCCGATCGTCTATTACGGCAGTGAATGGGGGATCACCGGCAACAAAAGTGACGGCGATCCGGCACTGCGTCCGGAAGTAAAAGAGCCGCAGTGGAATGAGCTGACCGACCTCATCGCGAAGCTGGCCGATATTAAGCGTCATTCCGAAGCGCTGAATTACGGCGGGATGCGCCAGGTGGTGCTGACGAACCGGCAGTGCATCATTGAGCGGAAGAGCGAAAACGAGCGCTACATGATCGCACTCAATATCGATGAAAATGAGTACACCGCGCATTTCGACGCGGGCTGCGGACAGGCCGAGGAGATGATCACGGGAACGACCCATGATTTCGGCGGCGGCAGCGTGCTGCCACCGTACTCGGTGCAGTTCTGGAAGATGGAACGCTAGAAAAAACGGAACACCGAAAACTGGAACGCTAGAAAGACAAACACTGGGAAGAGAGAACAGCAGGTAGAGGGTTTATGATCAAATTAAGTGTCAAGAAGCCGTTTGTCGTGCTGGTTGGCGTCATTGTGATCATGCTGATCGGCGCGGTGGCGATGCTCCGCATGGAGACAAGTCTGCTGCCGGATATGGACCTGCCTTACATGGCAGTCATTACGACCTATCCCGGCGCCAGCCCCGAAAAAGTTGAGGAGAATCTGACGAAGCCGATGGAAAGCGCGCTCGGTACCGTGTCCGGTGTCGAGTCCGTGATGAGTGTCAGCGGCGAAAACTACAGCATGATCACGCTGGAGTTTACCGACGGGACCGAAATGGATTCCGCGATGGTGAAGGTCAGCTCCGCAGTGAACCAGATCGAGGGGGCATTGCCCGAAGAATGCGGCACGCCCAACATCATGGAGATCAGCATGGACATGATGGCGACGCTTTATTGCAGCGTGAGCTATGATGGCATGGATATCTATGACCTTTCCGACTTTACGGAGGATGTCGTCACGCCGTATTTCGAGCGCCAGAACGGTGTCGCGAGTGTGAATGCCGCGGGATTGGTGGATCAGATCGTGGAGGTCCGGCTTTCCGAGAAAAAAGTTGACGAGGTGAACGCGCGCGTCAAGGAACAGGTTGCGGACGGGTTCAAAGAAGCGGAAGAAGAGCTGCAGAAAGCAAAGGATGACCTTGCGGCTGCGGAGAAGACACTTGCCTCCAAGGAAAAAGAGTACAAACAGGCGGTCTCTGCCATGACGCCGGAGATGATCGAGGCGGCGGGGCTTTCCAATGCAAAAGCCCAGATTGCAGGCGGCAAGCGGGAGATCGCAGAAGGCAAAAAGCAGCTCGCGGAAGCGGAGGAGCAGCTTGCCGCAGCAAAAGAAGAAGCGGAAGCGGCTGCCAACGTGGACCAGCTTGTAAATCTGGATACGATCAGCCAGATCATCTATGCACAGAACTTCGCGATGCCGGCGGGGTATCTTGACAGCGAGGACGACCATCAGTGGATCCTGAAGGTCGGGGAAAATTACGACTCTCCGGAAGAGCTTTCTGCGATGGTGCTGACGTCGGTTGCGGATGAGGACATCCTGCTTTCCGATGTCGCGGACATCACCGTGATCGACCATGCGGGAGACGCTTACTCCAAAGTCAATGGTGAGCAGGGCATCTTACTTTCCATCTTCAAAGGAAGCACGGCCGGCACGAGTGCCGTCAGCAGTGAGATCAAATCAGCCATCAAAGAACTGGAAGCCGACTACGAAGGACTGCATATCGTCCCGCTCGTGGATCAGGGTGCTTTTATCGACATGGTCATCCACAGCATCGTGGTCAGCATGCTGATCGGCGCACTGCTTGCGATCATCATCCTGGCAATCTTCCTGCTCGATATCAGACCGACGCTGGTTGTGGCATTCAGCATCCCGTTCAGTATCCTGACGGCGCTTGTCATCATGTATTTCACGGGCATCTCCATCAACCTGATGTCCTTGTTCGGCTTGTCCCTTGCAGTCGGTATGCTCGTGGACAACTCTATCGTTGTAATTGAAAATATCTACCGTCTGCGCTTCCGCGGACTCTCTGCCCCGCGTGCGGCTGTACAGGGTGCGCGCCAGGTTTCGGGCGCGATCATCAGCTCGACTTTGACGACGATCTGCGTATTCTTCCCGATCGTGTTTACGAGCGGTCTCGTGCGACAGTTGATGCTGCCGTTCTCGCTTTCCATTGTGTTTGCATTGCTCGCATCACTCCT
>JAZRKZ010000229.1:0-7097 GCA_045646565.1 Lachnospiraceae bacterium | reverse complement strand
CCTCCTTGGCTCACAGAACGACATGGCTACGATCCGACTTTGAAATCTACTTCCCGTACGTACTCATGAACCCGGTCGTAATCATTGCTCCGATCGTAGGTAACATCTGCGCTATTACATGGTTCTCCATCACAGGCTGCGGCCTTAAGGGACCGTCCTCACCGGGTTCCATCATCGCTTTCATGGCGATGGCTCCGAAGGACAAGATCGTATTCATCCTCATCGGCGTTCTTCTTGCTGCGGCAGTCTCCTGTGTGATCGCATCTATCGTCATTAAGGCGACAAGCACAACGACATCGATCGAGGAAGCTCAGGGCCAGATGGCTGATATGAAGGCTCAGGCTAAGGGCACATCTTCTGTAACAGACGCAGCTTCTGTCCGCATGGTCATCTTCGCCTGCGACGCCGGCATGGGCTCCTCCGCAATGGGCGCTACAAAGTTCCGCAACCGTATCAAGGCTGTCAGACCGGACATCGTTGTAAAGAATACTTCTGTTGACAACATTCCGGCAGAGTGCGATATCGCAGTCGTACAGACAACTCTGCAGGATCGTGCAAGAAAGTCTGCTCCGCAGGCTCAGCTTGTAACAATCGGCAACTTCCTGAACGACCCCGCTCTGGATGCACTTTACGTACAGCTTACAACGCTTGACGTTATGGCTACTGAGGAGACAGAGAAGAGCGCAGTGGATGAGATGCTTGAGACCGCTACCAAGGGCATGAAGAAGGATGTCATCGTTCGTGAGAGCATCCTGCTGAATCAGCCGTCTGTCACCAAGGAAGAAGCGATCCGCAAGGCCGGTGAACTCCTGGTCGCAAGAGGCGCTGTAGAGCCGCAGTACATCGACGCAATGCTCGAGAGAGAGCGTCTGGTCAGCACATACATGGGCATGGGCATTGCTATCCCGCACGGCACATCCCAGGCTAAGGGCACTGTCAAGAAGACAGCCATCACAATGATTCAGTATCCGGAAGGCGTAGACTTCGGCGATGAGAAGGCTCAGCTTGTCTTTGGTATCGCAGGTATCGGCGATGAGCATCTGGATCTCCTTGGCAAGATCGCAGATTGCCTTGACGACGAGGAAGTTCTTGAGAAGATGAAGACGACAAATGATGTCGACTGGATCATGAAGAAGCTTTCATAAACATATAACCATCCCCCTCAAGGCCGCAGGCACTTTAGGATTTCCTAAAGTGCCTGCGGTTTTTTGCCGCATCGACCCGGCGGAGCGGGGAGGGCTGGCAAGAATGAGGGCTGTGGCCATTGGGGGCGGCTGCTTTCAATGTTATTTGAGTGATCAAAAAGCAGCTCCCGGGGGCCGTATCAGCTCTCAGAGTTGCTTCCTGAGACGAGGCAACTATTTCTGCGAAAACAGGCAACAAAGTTGCTTTTTTTGAATTGATTTGCAGCCTTTCGGAGATAAAGGCAACTTGACAATGCAAAATCGAGAAGACGAGTTGCCTTCGCATTAACAGGAGGCAACTTGCATAAGGATTTTTCCGTTCATCCGTTGCAATGATTTTTCAGAGGCAACTAAAGGCCTATTATGAGTGCGGGTTCGTTGCCTTTGCTTCGATCCTGGCTGTGTCTGCTTGATCAAAAGGCAACTCAAATCAAGTTTATTGATGCAAAAGTTGCTTTTACTGTTCAGAGGCAACTGATGACCTGTGTAGAGTGGGGTTTTGTTGCCTTGGGGTTAAGGCTGATAGGGCTTGCTTGATTGAAAGGTAACTGTTTAAAAGACTTGCTTCAACGGAGGAAAGTCATAAATTGGTGTTGGTCTGGTGTAGGCCCTGAAATGAAGTACGGATGTAAGTCAGGGGGATGTAAGTTTTGTATAAGGAAAATCACGGGAGTATTCCATTGTATGTTATAATTTTGTCATATATCGAAACGGCAGGGAAGGTGAGCGCTATGTTGTTGAATATGAACTGGAAAAACTTCAGGTCAATACACGGTGAGGAAGGTTCGAGGAGCAAGTTTGAGAATCTGATGTATGACTTGCTGTGTCGTGAGTACCCTTCAGATAAAGTACACAAAACAGACTCTTCCCGTGGCGGAGACGGCGGGATTGATATATTTGTGGAGAGAGATGGGGGCATCGATATTTATCAGTGCAAGTTTTTCCCTGACAAAATGGAAAGCACACAGTGGTCGGATGTTCAGGAGTCTTTTGACAGGGCTATAAAGACCGCGGAAAAGGAAAATGATAAGGTTCTGACATGGTATCTTTGTACGCCTTTTATCTCAAACAGGGAACCGCTGGCACCTAAGAACCGGTGGAATAAATTCGTCAGTGATAACGAAAATAGAATTGCTAAGACCATGGAATGGCTGGACGGGGCCAGAATTATTCAGAAGCTGGAGAAGCCGGAGTTTGGGGAGTTACGACTCAAATACTTTACGAGTGGTGAAAGCGGCGCTCAAAATTCGCCCAATCAGCTAGTAACTGATATTGATTTTCAACAGGCAAAGTCCATTCGCAGGTTGTCTGCGCATCTTCACATTAACTGGCAAACGCGCTGGCTCTATAATGACAGGCTGACAGCAGTTACCGCGAAGTCCGCAGATGGTATGTCTGATGAAGATGTTGGAAATGATGCACATACTCCCAATGGCAGCACGTCCGGCCTGCAACAGGCAGTGAAGCTTACTCCTCAGCAACTGCGCCTTCTTTCTGTTCTGGTTCAGGGAGAGGGAGCGGTGGTCAGTTGGGCTGAACTGTATCAGAGAGGTATCGTGATGCAGCGGGAGATGGAAGAGGGCATCGAAAACGTGCAGAGCAGCGGCGAAGAATTCGAAAGCAAGAACAAGGTAGAGACTGCTATTATGGAGCTTTGCGCTGCAGTACCGGAGCTTCGCGATATTATTAAGCTGGCTGAAAATGGAACAGGTTATTACATCCATCAGTCAGGAACAGCGTTAAAAAACACAAACAGCAGCTATTTTTCGAGAAAGAAGAAAGTCGTACAAGAAGACTGGGAGAAGCTATCCCCGAATGGAAAAGATTACAGCAATACCGGGGTATGGCTCCGAAGATACTATACAGAAATATGTAATAACTTTGAAACAAGGATTTCCAACTCAGGCAGCAGCAGTGAATCGGAAGAAGCAGTCTTCGGTCGTTACAAAATGGTTCAGGCTTATGCAAATGCATTTGCGAAAGAGGATGGCTCTGACAAAACGCAGGCGATGCTTGATTACGTGGAAAAATGGTATTATGGAATCCAAAGTGATAAAGACAGAGTGCGTTATTCAATGCCGGAAGACGAAACTGATGATAACAGATATGGCAGAGTCCTGATTCTACATGGTCAGCCGGGAGACGGCAAAACAACCTTCTGTAAGAAAGCCGTCTATGCGCACTGCTTTGAGGGGTGGCTGAAAGATGTACCGCAGGTACTTCGTATCAGCCTGAATCCGAATGACAGCAACCGGGAGATTGTATTGGGAGGAGAACTCAACCTTCCAAGGGCTATGAGTATTGTAAACAGTGCCGGGAACGGGCGGACATATTACTATTGTGATCCGATGGATCTGGAGGAAGGGGCACTAATCATCTTTGACGGCTACGATGAACTTTCCGGCGAACTTCTCCACGTTGAGAATGCATCAACATTCAGGAAGTTTTATGAGAGAGTAAAGGAATTTGCCAAGGATAGCTATTGCAATATTGTTATTACTTCCAGAACGATGTGCATCGAGCAGGAACTGAAACAAGACCGTTATGAAAATGTGGCGCAATTTGCTCCCATGACACCAGATCAACAGGATGCCCTGATTGACCGGATGATAGAGCTTGACGGAGGACCGGAAAGATCAGACCTTAAGGCCTATAAGGAGAAACTATCTAAACTGAGAAAAAAGCCAAGGCTGAATGAACTGATGGAGATTCCAAGTCTGTTTCGCATGGTCGTCAGGCGAAGGTTTACGGACGAAAAAGATGCGGAAACGCCAGCAGAGCTGTATAGTCACCTTTTCCATTCGCTGATGTCTTTGCGAAACAGGGAAGACATTAAAAGTCTGCTTGGAGAATATGAAAAGATGGCGGCAGGAGTCTTTAACTACAATGACGATACCTGCCCGTATGGGAAAGAGGGAGAGGATTGGCCATTTGCACAGGAGCCGGATGAAAAGAGCAGGGAATTGATTTACCTCTTTCTCACGAAGAACAGTCCCGGCGAAATAGGACAGCTGGGTTTTCTGCACCGCGCGTTTTATCAGTTTTTCCTCGCCCGGTATATTGTTTCGCGGTTACTGGATGTCAAATATAAGGATGCGAACGGGCGCTTACGAGGGGTGGACGAGTCAGGGAAAACGCCCGCCATGAGGTTCATACGTCTCTTTTTAAGTCTTCGCGCAAGCCGGATCACAGACCCTGATATGTGGCAGATGATGACAGATATTGTCAGGATGAGGGGGGCAGAGAAAAGAGATGTTTTTTCGGAAACTACGGTCAAAATCGAAAACATAAAGAGCGTTCTGGAATGTTTTGATGATGAGAAGATATACGCAAAAGCTTTGATGGAGGATATTGAGAGTAGAGAAGGATCGGAGGCGGAATACAGCAGTCTGCCCGCCGCGGAAAATGCGTTTTTCAATCTGATGGGATCCCTCACGGCGATGGAGAAAGGATGCCTGGCTGCGGCTGATTCGCTTGCGAAGAAAGAAGAACTGACCTGTAGCCATGACACATACACAAACATTTGCGAGCTTCTTCGAAGAGGACATTATGCGAAAATAAATTTCGAGGGACAAAATCTTGCTGGCTGTAAGCTTCAGGGAGCGCATCTTGAAGAAGCGCGTATGTCCGGGGGATATCTCCGTGGGGTGGATCTTTCAGAAGCCTGCCTTGCGGGGGCAGATCTCACAAGGGCAAAACTTAATGGCGCAAAACTTACGAGGGCAAATCTTTTCGGCGCGCAACTTAAGGAGGCCTCATTGGGGGATGCTGTTTTGGAGAGAGCAGACTTGCGGGGTGTCGACCTGACAGGCGCACATCTGGAAAATGCGCATTTAGAGGGAGCGGACTTGCAAAACGCCGACCTTACGGAAGCAAGATTGTCCGGGGCTTTTTTGACAGGGGCGAATCTAAAGGGAGCCTGTATGAAGAACGCCTGGCTTGACGGCGCTCATGTGGAATGGGCACATTTTGAAGCGGCGGTGCTTACGGATGCTCACTTAGACGGCGCTCACCTAGAGAGATGCCATATGGAGGGAGCCGTTCTCATTGGGACGGATTTTTCGAATGCAACCCTTAATGGTGTGTATATGCAGGGCGCATACCTCGATGGCACCCGGAAGGATGAAAACGGAATATGGAAAGGAACGGCTCATGGAGGAGCCATACTGACAGGGAGTAACCTTAAGGGTGCGGGGCTTGAAGGCGCTTTTCTATCTGAGGAACAGTATAGGTATGCAAGGAAGAGCGGAGCGCTGGGTCTTCCTCCTGAAATTCCGGATGGGAAGAGACTGCTGCCCCCTGAGACTTTTCAAGATAAAAGACTGTTTGGAGTTATGAAGATGCAGAACCGACGGAGCATAGATCTGCGCACTCAGGATAGAATGATATCTTTCGGTAACTACTATAGGCAGGGAACAGAAAAAGAAACATTATTCTGGCGGGTGTTGAGACGAGAATATGACAGGGTTCTCATAATTACGGAGGAATTGATTGACTGTCAGGTATATAATAAAGGATATGAGGAGATTACATGGGAGCAATGCTATCTTCGGAAGTGGCTGAATGAGGATTTTATCAACGCGGCTTTTACCGAGAAGGAGCAGAGAGAGATAGTCGTGGTGTGCAACCAGAACCCCGACAATAAGGAGTATGGTGCAAAAGGGGGAAATCCGACATGGGACAGAATCTTTGCTCTGAGTACAGATGAGGCAGAGAAGTATTTCAGTGATGACATGAATCGGAGTGCGGCAGTGACACCTTATGCAAAGAGACAAGGAGGTTTTTTCATTGGTTCTAATACAACGCCAGATGGCCAGCCGGCAGGCTGGTGGTGGCTGCGGTCGCCCGGCTACAATAGTTACAATGCATCCATCGTCAATACCGTTGGCGGCGTCGACTCGCTCGGCATCATTGTTAACTTCATTAGTGTTTCTGTGCGCCCCGCTTTATGGCTGAATCTGTAATCTGAAATCCTTGAATCCTTAATCCTTTTATCCCGGCGCAATAGCGCCTAATCCGCGTGCGGAGCACGCAATCTCATACACATCATTACAATGTTTGCAGGTTATTTTCAGTGAAAAAGTATTTGTATGTCGTAAAAACACAGATCATTAAGAGCTTGACCTACGAGTTCAACGTCTATGGGAACATCGTCATGCAGACCATCATCATGATCACATCTGCCTATTTCTGGAGGGCGCTGTATAAAGGACAGGGCATTGTCGGCGATGTGGATGCGGACAGCATGCTGACGTATGTCATCATGTCTTCCCTCTTGTCGGTGCTGCTTATCACCAATGTTGAGAGAAGGATAGAACACAGCGTCGTAAAAGGCACGGTAGCCACGGATATGATGAAGCCGATCAACATTTTCGGGGTATACTTTGCCGAAGATATCGGAAATATTATCGCGCTTGTGTTTCAGAACATGCTCCCGATCCTGATCATCGGCTCTCTGATGATCAAGGTTCCGTTCATGGCCGACATTCACGATCTTCCTCTGTTTGTCATTTCCGCCCTTGAATCGTTCCTGATCAACTGGCTGATCGCCGCCCTGTTCGGGATGATCGCTTTTTCGGCGGTCAATATTGACGCCCTGATTCAGGTGAAAAAGCATCTGCTGAGGCTTCTTTCGGGAAGCATCATACCTATATGGTTCTTTCCGCCGGCGGTGTCAAAAGTACTCGGCCTGCTTCCGTTCGTGTATATTTACCAGCTTCCTCTGAGCATATATATCGGGCGAGGGGACCGCGCGCAGCAGCTTAGTCAGATGCGGATACAGTTCGTGTGGCTCATCGTGCTCCTTGGCGCATTTTTTTATGCTCAAAAGAGGGTCACAGGAAAGTCATGGTGCAGGGAGGCTGAGATGGGCAAAGCATTCAGAAGTCGGAGGCCAAGCGGTCTTAGGAAGAC
>JAZRKZ010000228.1:0-5575 GCA_045646565.1 Lachnospiraceae bacterium | reverse complement strand
CGCCGCCGCCGAGCGTGCCGAGATAAAAGGCTTCGGGGAAAGTCAGCGCTTTCTTCGTCTGGTCAATGTACCGCCAATACATCTTCGACGACTGGATCGCAGCCTTCATCGTCTCGAAGATAGACATCGACTGGCCGGCCGCGACATCAGAACCGAGTCCGACATGCACTCCTTCGTCGAGGAGACGGCGGATCGGCGCAATGCCGGAAGATAAGTTGAGATTACTCTGCGGACAGTGAGCGACGAACACGCCGCGATCCCGCATGAGCGCGATCTCCTCGTCTGTGTTATAGATGCAGTGCGCCATGACAGTCGGCACATCGCCGCCGAACAGGCCGCACCGGAGATAGGTATCGGAATAATGTGCAGCGTCAGGCTCAAGCTCCCTGACCCAGGCCACTTCTCCCGGATTCTCATTCAGATGAGACTGCACGGGCAGGCCCCACCGCGCGGCGATCTCACCGAGCCCCTCCATGAGCTCCCGCGTACAGGAAGGCGTAAAGCGCGGCGTCAGGATCGGCATCGTGTTCACGTACCGGCCTTCCGCGCGGGTAAGCCAGCGCTCCGTGTGCCGGAGGGATTTCTTTGTCGTCTCGACATAGTAATCCGGAACATTCCGGTCCATATTGACCTTGCCGACGTAAGTGACAAGGCCCCTCTCTTCGAGAGCGTCCATGAGCTTCAGCGTCGTCAGGTAGTCTGCAGCTGCAAATACGACCGCCCGTGTCGTAGCCCCTATAAACAGCTCCTCGGCAAATGCGTCATATGACCGGACAGCGTAATCCCGGTCCTGTGCAAATTTCGCCTCTTCCGGGAACGTGTTTGTATTCAGCCATTCAATCAGCTCCATATCCATCCCGAGACCCCTGAAGTTGTACTGCGCGGCGTGGACATGGAGATCCACCAGGCCCGGAATGATGATCCCGTCCCAATGATCCTCGACCGGAAAATCCCGGTATGCCGGAGGAATCTCCTCGTAAACGCCCGCGCACAGCCCTTCGTCGCACACGACATAAGCGTCGTCCATCTGCCGGAGATCATGGAGCCCCTCGCTCCAGCAGGCCGCTCCGTGCAGGATAAAGCAGTTATCACTATACTCAGCCATTTGCACACCTCCCTGACAAAAAACCGGGACGGTCCTCACGTCATTTTCAGTGAGACCAATGACATAAAAATCGTCCCGCGTCACTTGGTTACATATGCCTAAATCCCTCGCGCCATCAAGAAAACTCCTGACGCACATCCGCCAGCGCCTGCGCAATCACCTTATCCATATCATAATATCTGTAATTGCCGAGACGGCCGCCGAACATGACCTTCGGGTCCTTGTCGGCCAGAGCCCGGTATTTCTTGAAGAGCATCGTATTCTTCTCGTTGTTGATCGGGTAGTACGGCTCCACGCCCGGCTTCCACTCGCTCGGATACTCCTTCGAGATGATCGTGGTCGGCTGCGTGCCGAACGCGAAATGCTTGTGCTCGATGATCCTTGTGTAGGGAATCTCCGCCTCCGTGTAGTTCACGACCGCGTTGCCCTGGTAATTGTCCGTTTCTAAATGCTCGTCCTCGAACCTTACGCTCCTGTACTCCAGATTACCGTAGCAGAAGTTGTAATACTCATCGATCGGTCCGGTGTAGACGATCTTGTCCGCGATGTTCGGATTATTCTTGATGAAGTTCTTAAAATCTGTATTGAGAACGATCAGCGCGCCTTCCAGCATCTTTTCGATGATGATGTTGTAGCCGCCGATCGGGATTCCCTGATACTTGTCGCTGAAATAGTTGTTGTCATAGATCCAGCGGAGCGGCAGCCTGCGGATGATAAAAGCCGGCAGATCCGTGCACTTTCGTCCCCACTGCTTTTCCGTGTAGCCCTTGACCAGCTTCTCGTAGACGTCGCGCCCGACCAGCTTGAGGGCCTGCTCCTCAAGATTCTTCGGCTCATCGATGTTAAGCTCCGCGATCTGTTCGGCGATGACCGCCTTGGCCTCCGCCGGCGTGCGGATCCCCCACATCTTGGAGAACGTGTTCATGTTGAACGGCAGGTTGTAAAGCTCGTCCTTGTAGACAGCCACCGGACAGTTCACGAAGTTGTTGAATTTCACGAACTGATTGACATAACTCCATACTACCTCGTCGGACGTGTGGAAAATGTGCGCGCCGTACCGATGGATCAGGATCCCCTCTTCTTCCTTGCAGTAAATATTGCCCGCGATGTGATTCCTCTTGTCGATGACAATGCATTCTTTGCCTCTTTTTCCGGCTTCGTATGCAAATGTAGCCCCGTACAGCCCCGCTCCGACAATCAGATAATCAAACTTCATCCGCTTCACCTTCTTCCTCATCTATTACCGGCGGCTCTGCCGGCACAAATCTCCGAAGCTCGATCGGGTCCGGAGACTTCGGGATACGGTCCCAGGCCTCCACACAGAACTGCTCCTGAGAATTCACAAGCTTCTTTCCGCGCTTGTCGATCTTGACATACTCGCCGTCCGCCTGCAGCACATGCGCTTTGACATTATCTTCAAATTCAGTCTGCAGGATATGCATGACCTCCGCCTTCAGCTTCTCGTCTTCGACCGGGAAGACGATCTCGACACGCTTGTCAAGATTTCTAGGCATCCAGTCCGCAGAACCCATAAAGACCTCCGGATCCTCGTTGTTGCAGAACCAGAAGATTCTCGAGTGCTCCAGGAAATTGCCGACGATCGACCGGACAGTGATCGTCTCGGACACGCCGGGGATTCCGGTCTTCAGACAGCAGATACCGCGGATCAGCAGTTCAATCGTGACCCCGGCAGCCGACGCCATATAGAGGGCTTCAATGATATCCGGATCGCAGAGCGAATTCATCTTGGCCTTGATGTAAGCCGGCCTGCCCGCCTCCGCGTTCTTCTTCTCACGATCGATGAGGTAGAGGAACTTGTTCTTCATCCAGATCGGCGCGACAAGCAGCTTGTACCACTTCTCGGGCTCGGAATAACCGGACAGCATATTGAACACGGCGGTGGCGTCGGCTCCGATCTGCGTGTCGGCGGTGAAGAGACCCATATCGGTGTACAGCTTGGCAGTCGAATCATTGTAGTTGCCGGTGCCGAGATGGACGTATCTGCGGATGCCGTCCTCCTCGCGGCGGATGACCATGGTGATCTTGCTGTGGACCTTGAGTCCGAGCAGACCGTAGATGACATGGCAGCCGGATTTTTCAAGCATCTTCGCCCACGCGATGTTGTGCTCTTCGTCGAAGCGGGCTTTCAGCTCGACGAGGACCGTGACCTGCTTGCCGTTGTCCGCCGCCTTGGCCAGGGCTGCGACGATCGGAGAGTCGCCGCTCACGCGGTACAGCGTCTGCTTGATGGCAAGGACCCGCGGGTCTGTTGAAGCCTTGCGGACGAACTCGACGACCGGATCAAAGGACATGTACGGATGATGCAGGAGCACATCCTTCTTCGCGATCACCTCGAATATGTTCTCACCGTTCATGAACTCGAGGACCGGAGCCGGATTGTACTTCGGCGTCTTGAAGTCTTCAAATCCCGGCAGGCTGTACATTTTCATGAGGAACGTTAAGTCGATCGGTCCCGGTATATAGAAAATATCGCTCTCGGAGACCTTGAACTCTTTCGTCAGGATCTTCAGGAGCCGCTTGTCAACGCCTTCCTCGATCTCGAGCCGGATGACCTCGCCCCACTGACGTTTCTTGAGCTGCTTCTGGATTTCCTTCAGCAGATCTTCCGCCTCATCCTCGTCGACGTCCAGTTCCGCGTTCCTCATGATCCGGTACGGATAAGCGCACAGCACGCGGTAGTGCTGGAACAGGTTGCCGATGTACTTGCGGACGACTTCCTCGAGCAGGATGACGACCTTGTGGCCATCCTCCGCATCCGGAAGATTTACGATGCGCGGCAGGACCGCCGGCACCTGGACTGTCGCGAACTCGACGTCCTCTTTCTTTTTCTTCGTATCCTTGGAGGCGATCAGCGCTCCGATGTTGAGCGATTTGTTGCGCACGAGCGGGAACGGTCTCGACGGATCCATCGCCATCGGCGTGAGGATCGGATAGATATTTTCCTCGAAATAGCGGTCGAGGTACTTGCACTGCACTTCCGTCAGATCGATGTAATCGCTGATGATCTCAAGCCCTGCCTTCTCGAGAGCCGGAAGGAGGGAGCGGTTGTATGTATTATACTGGTCTTTAACAAATGTATGCATCGCGTCGGAGATCTGGGCCAGCTGCTGCTCCGGATTGAGGCCCGAGATATCCTTCTTGGTGTAGCCCGCGTTGACCTGGTCCTTCAGGGAGGCGACGCGGACCATATTGAATTCGTCCAGGTTGGAAGCCGTGATCGACAGGAATTTCAGTCGCTCAAAGAGCGGCACGATCTGACGGTCTCTTGCTTCCGAGAGGCATCTCGCGTCGAACTGCAGCCAGGAAAGTTCGCGGTTCCTGTAATACTCCGGATTTCTGAAATTTATGCCTGCCTGCTTCGGCTCTTCCACGACCGGTTCCGGCTGCGGATTTCGGATCACAACAGTCTCCTGGGCCTGTGTCGGCGGATTCTTGACCGCCGTCTTTTTCTCCGCCGTCTTCTTATCGCCGGACTTTTTGGCCGTAGTCTTCTTTGTGGTCGTCTTCTTGACAGCATTATCCTTGACCGAAGTTTTCTTCACGGTCGTTTTTTTCGCAGCCGCCTTTTCTTTTCCCGTAGCCGGGCGCGACATATTCTCCTTATTATCAGCCATAATAATTCCTCTTTACTATCTTCTATCACACATCGCGGACACAAGCTGTCCGCCGATCCTTTACGCCATTCATATCGGACACTCAGCTGTCCGCCGATCCTTTACGCCATTCACATCGGGCGCTCCCGGCCCGATGACCATCACACGATCCTTTTGACTTTGAGTACCGGTTTTATATCAAACATATCCTCGAAGAAATCCACGTTCTCCGCGAAGAGACCTGTCTCGAGGGTAAAATCCTGCGTCGTGGTGATCTCGATCGTCACACGGTCATTTTTCTTGACGGCGTGCGCTTCCGTTAATTTCTGCAAATAGCTCTGATCCAGACTATTCGCCACCCGAAGGATCGCTGTCAGCTGGGCCACGCGGAGGTAATCAAACTCGCTGAGGCCGCTCTTATTCTCACCGTAGAATTCGAAGGGGTCGGTGTTGTACTTGACGACATTTGCAATAATGCGTCGCTCCGTGTCAGACAGGCCGATGATCTCCGTCGACATGATAATGTCGTAGGAGCAGGCCGCGACGTTGACCATGGAAATGTATTTGCCGCAGTCGTGCATGTAGCAGGCCACCTTGAGCAGAATATTGTCACGGGCCGTGAGGACCGAATCTTTGCGGACCGCCTTGAATATCTCCTCCGCGACCTTGACGATGAGGTCCGCGTGAGGCTTGTTGCTCGCGTAGCGCTTGGCCATCCGGCGCGCTGCGAGAACGATATCTTTATCGAAGTCGTGGGAGGACTTAATGAGCCTGGTCTTCAGGCCGTAGTCATAGGCGATACCGTCCGTCAGCTGAATACCCGGCAGCCAGCCCAGATTGACTCCGAACACATTCA
>JAZRKZ010000227.1:0-5719 GCA_045646565.1 Lachnospiraceae bacterium | reverse complement strand
GCATGATCGACGAGAAGCAGATGAAGCGCACAGAAGCGATCATCCTCTCCATGACGCCGAAGGAAAGGGCTAATCCGGATATCCTGAACCTGCCGAGAAAGCGCCGCATCGCCAGGGGCGCCGGCGTGGATATCTCCGAGGTCAACAAGCTGGTCAAGCAGTTCGACCAGGCCCGCAAGATGATGAAGCAGATGCCCGGCATGATGGGCGGAAAAGGCGGCATGGGCGGTCTCGGCGGCCTGATGGGCGGCATGAGGGGCGGAAGAAGACGTCCGTTCTGATACATTTGCATAAGAAAAACAGCCATCCCGAACGCAGGGAAAAGGATCCCCTGCACGGACACGGCAAAGCAGCAACTTTGTAAAGTCCGCCGCGATCCGCGGCGTTACTTAGCGGCAGATATCATAAAAACAGCGCCGCGGATATTAATTTAGAGAATGAAAATGGAGGAAACACAAAATGGTCAAAATCAGACTTAAGAGAATGGGACAGAAGAAGGCACCTTTCTACAGGATCGTCGTTGCAGACGCAAGATCACCGAGAGACGGACGTTTCATCGAGGAGATCGGCTACTATGATCCGACAAAGGATCCGAGCGTTTACAACCTGAACGAGGATGCAGCAAAGAAGTGGCTTTCAAACGGCGCTCAGCCGACAGCAGAGGTCGCCAAGCTTCTCAAGATCGCCGGTATCACAAAATAAAGCAAAGCTTTTTCCAGGAACCAGACGGGAGAAACCAGATGAAAGAGTTAGTGGAAGTTATTGCCAGATCTCTTGTTGATCATCCCGATGAAGTTGTCGTCACTGAGAAAGAGGACGGCGAAAACCTGATCCTGGAGCTGAGAGTAGCTTCTTCGGATATGGGAAAAGTCATCGGACGTCAGGGTCGTATCGCGAAAGCGATCCGCTCCGTCGTCAAGGCCGCATCAACAAAGACTGACAAAAAGGTCACTGTTGAAATCGTACAGTAAAACTTAGAGAGGCTGTCGTATCTTTAACGGCGCCGGCGTATGCGGCATCATCGCGATGCACGCACAGGTCCGGCCGCCGCGTCAGGTCGGCAGCCCCTTTCCATGGTTCATCGTATGCGCGTGACAGAAAACGCGGCACATCGTCACAAGGAGGAGTATTTATGCTGGATAAAGTTCAGGTGGGCGTCGTGACTACGACACACGGTCTCAAGGGAGAGGTCAAGGTCTTTCCGACAAGCGACGACCCGGAGCGATTCGAGTCCCTTGACCATGTCATGCTCGAATTCGGCCGTAAAATGATCGATCTTGAGATTGAAGGCGTCCGCTATTTCAAGGGCAGACCGATCCTGAAATTTGCCGGATACGACCGGATCGAAGATGTGCAGAAGTGGCACAACTGCCCGCTCTATGTGAACCGGGAAGACGCCCTGCCGCTCGGGGAAGATGAATATTTCGTCGGCGATCTGATCGGCTGCGACGTCTTCCTTGAAGATGATTCAAAGCTGGGCAGGATCAAGGATGTCCTGATCACAGGTGCAAATGACGTCTACGTCGTCGAAAAAGACGCCGGAGGAGAGGTCCTCATCCCCGTCATCGACGACTGCGTGCTCGTCATTGCGCCGGAAGAGAACAGGATCGTTGTACACCTGCTCCCCGAGATCTGATTCGGCAGATCTTCGCGGAACTACGGGACTTCACGATACCAGGTCAATTCACTTCACGAACGCTCCTGCCTAAAAATCGGGGGCTTTAGGGGGCAACATGCATTTTCAGGTACTGACTTTATTTCCCGATATGGTCACAGAGGGGCTCCGCACCAGTATCATCGGGAGAGCGATCGAGGAGGGCATCATTACCCTCGAGGCAACAAATATCAGGGATTATACGAATTCCAAACACGGGAAAACGGATGATTACCCGTACGGCGGCGGCGCCGGCATGGTCATGCAGGCACAGCCGATCTACGACGCGTTCATGGCGGTCACGAAGGATCTTCCCTACAAGCCGCGGGTCATCTATCTGACGCCCCAGGGCAAAGTCTTCAACCAGCAGGCCGCCCGCGAGCTCGCGATCGAGCGGGGCATCGTCTTCCTGTGCGGCCACTATGAGGGTATCGACGAGCGCGTGATCGAGGAGATCGTTACAGATGAATACTCGATCGGCGATTTCGTCGTCACCGGCGGAGAGATGCCGGCCATGATGATGATCGACGCGATCTCGCGGATGATCCCCGGCGTCCTGCACAATCTGGACTCGGCCGAGGGAGACTCCTTCGGCGACGGTCTGCTCGAATACCCGCAGTATTCGAGGCCGGAAGTATGGAACGGCAAGCGGGTCCCGCCCATTCTTCTGTCCGGCGACCACGCCAGGGTCGACGCCTGGCGCAGGGAACAGTCCCTCATGCGCACGGCGGACAGACGGCCGGATCTTCTGCCCAAAGCCCACATAAGCCCAAAGGAGCGGCGGTTCATCGAAGACTATTTAAAGTCCAAACAGAATGCTGATGAATGAGGCTAAATGAAGCCGTATTCCCGCAAAAAAGTATTGCAATAACGCCCGGCGTATTGTATAATGCTAAAGTTCGAAAAAGATGGTCCTCTGTTACGAGTGTTTCCACAGACGGAGAAACACATTCATACGCGTATTAAGAACATCCACAGTTAAAAGGAGAGAAAAGATATGACTGATTTTATCAAACAGATCGAGGATGCACAGAAGAAGAGTGTCCTTCCGGAATTCCGTGTAGGTGATACAGTACGCGTACATGGCAAGATCAAAGAAGGCAACCGCGAGAGAATCCAGATCTTCGAAGGCGTTGTGATCAAGCGCCAGGGCACTGGCGTCCGCGAGACATTTACCGTTCGTAAGATGTCCAACGGCGTCGGCGTTGAGAAGACATGGCCGCTTCATTCCCCGAACGTAGCAGACGTTAAAGTCGTACGCCGCGGTAAGGTCAGAAGAGCGAAACTCTTCTACCTGAGAGAGCGCACAGGAAAGAGGGCAAAGGTCAAGGAAGTTATCCGCTAAGCCGCGATTCATATTCCGCATATATTGCTCGACTTATATGCTGTCGCATTATACAATAATGTGACAGCATTTTTAGTTTTGCAGGAAGTATCAAAATACTGGGAGAAGACGCATGAAAGTAAAAGAACCGACAACACCGCCCGAGAAAAGTTTCTGGTATTCACGGCAGGCCAGGGGCATCCAGACATGGGTCATCGAGATCCTCGTCGTGCTCGCCCTCTCGGCTCTGTTCTCCTTTGTGTTCTGCACGAGCATCACGATCCAGGAAAGCTCGATGGACCCGACGATCAACGCCGGGAATAAAGTCCTGATCAACCGGGCCGCCTACACGTTCGGAGGCATACGGCGCGGCGATCTCATTGCCTACCGCAACACGGAGGCGACGGACTCGTCCGTCCACGTAAAGCGTGTGATCGGCCTCCCCGGCGAGACGATCCAGATCAAGGACGGCCTGATCCTGATCAACGGACAGACATATATTGAAAGCGAAGAGCTTCCCAGCATGACCAATCCCGGCATCGCCGCGAGCCCGATCAGAATGGGAAACGAAGAGTACTTTGTTCTTGGCGACAACAGAAATAACAGCGAGGACAGCCGGTTCACAGACGTCGGCAATATCTCATCAAAGCATATTATCGGCAAGGTCTGGTTCCGGACATACCCGAAGACCGAACGGGGATTTATGAGGTAAAATCTATGGATGTACAATGGTATCCGGGTCATATGACGAAAACGATCCGCCAGATGCAGGAGGATGTCCGTCTCGTCGACCTGGTCATCGAAATACTGGACGCGCGCGTGCCCGTCGCATCCCGCAACCCGGATATTGACCGGATCGCCGCGGGCAAGGCAAGACTTGTTCTTCTCAATAAGGCTGACCTTGCGGATGAAGAGCAAAATCGCGCGTGGCAGGATAAATTCGCCCGGGATCTCGGCGGAGCAATGCTTCTTGACGCCAGAAAGCGCATCGACAAGAAGAAGCTGCTTGGCATGATCCAGAGCGCCTGCGCCGAAAAGATCGAGCGGGACAGGGCCAGAGGAATGAAAGAGCGGCCGGTCCGCGCGATGGTCTGCGGTATTCCGAACGTCGGAAAGTCGACGTTCATCAATTCATTTGCCGGACGCGCGATCGCGAAGACCGGCAACAAGCCGGGCGTCACCCGCGGCAAGCAGTGGATCCGTCTCGACGCAAAGGTTGAGCTTCTCGATACGCCGGGACTTCTCTGGCCGAAATTCGAGGATCCGACTGTCGGCGAAAATCTCGCCCTGATCGGCTCGATCAACGACCAGATCCTGCCGCAGGACGAACTGGCCATGCTGCTCATCACCCGGCTAAGACGCACATATCCGGGCGCTCTTCAAAATCGCTTCGGTATCGATGAGGAAGCGGAAGACATCACGCCGCTTGCGGGTCAGTCGCCGGAGTCGGCCAGAGCGCTGGCTATTCTTGAGGAAGTCGGCAGGAAGAGAGGCTGCCTCATGCGGGGCGGGGCGATCGACTACGCCCGGGCAGCCGGCATTTTGCTCGACGAGTTCCGGAGCGGAAATCTGGGCCGGATCACTTTAGAGCGCATCGGGACCGAATAAAGAATGCGGGATCGGAGGGCGCACTTGGCTCCGTATCCCTAAATCGGGAAGAAGGTTTTTTACTATGACTGAAAAACAGCGGCAGCGGCAGCTCGAGAAAGAGGCGAAAGCTGCAGAAAAGCTCAAAAAGGAGATCGCGCGCACTGAAAGCCTCATGGTCTTTGAGAAGCGGTTCGCGGATAAAGGCTATATCGCCGGTATCGACGAAGTCGGCCGCGGCCCTCTGTCCGGTCCGGTCGTCGCGTGCGCCTGCATCCTGCCGAAAGACCACATGATCCTCTATCTCAACGACTCAAAGAAGCTGTCGGAGAAAAAACGAGAGGAGCTCTACGACGTCATCATGGATGAGGCCGTGGCCGTGGGCATCGGCATGGTGTCGCCGAAGCGGATCGACGAGATCAACATCCTTCAGGCGACGTATGAGGCCATGCGGGAAGCGATCTCAAAGCTCCATGTAAGACCGGACATTCTGTTCAACGACGCCGTCACCATCCCGCAGGTGGGTATCCCGCAGGTACCGATCATCGGCGGAGACCGGAAAAGCGTCTCTATCGCGGCGGCCAGCATCGTGGCCAAAGTGACGAGGGACCGTATGATGGTGGAGTATGATGAGATGTTCCCGGGGTATGCATTTGCCAAGAACAAGGGATACGGGACCGCCGAGCACATCGGCGCTCTCAAAGAACTCGGTCCGTGTCCGATCCACCGGCGCACATTCATCACGAACTTTGTGTCTGATCTTTAAAGAACATTTTTGCGGCGCCGGGACGCTCCCGCCCGGTCCGCCCAGCTTAAGCAGTCATTTCGATTTTGGTCAGCACTATAACGGAAAGCGGGAAGTTTTGGGAGGTCACTTTGGCAAACACCAGAAAGACCGGCAGCGGCTATGAACAGATAACCGCTGATTTTTTAAGGACCCAGGGATACGAGATCCTCGAAATGAATTATCGGATCCGGCAGGGAGAGATCGATATCATAGCGAAGGACGGCGGCTGCATCGTCTTTGTCGAGGTGAAGTACAGGACCGGCGGGATCGGCAGCGCGTTCGAGGCGGTCGACGCGCGAAAACAGCGGAAGATATCCCGCGTCGCGCTCACTTATCTCACAAGGCGCGGCCTTGGCGAATGTACCCC
>JAZRKZ010000226.1:0-2327 GCA_045646565.1 Lachnospiraceae bacterium | reverse complement strand
GATGAATGAAACTGCGTAGCCGACGATAATGCCCAAGAGGACCGAAGCAATGGAAGGGAAGCCCTTAAATCCGTGCTTGAAAACCAATATTGCAATCAGAGTGACAAGACCCAGAAACAGGTTCGGAAGACTGCCGAAATCCGCAACGTTCGCCCCACCGCCGCCAAAGAAGTTAATGCCGACAGGAATCAGACTGAGACCGATGGCTATAACGACTGTACCGGTGACGACTGCGGGGAAGAATCTGCGCAGAGGCTTGATGATAAAGCCAAGACCCATTTCAAACACGCCGCCGATGATGCAGGCACCCATGATAGCGCCGTATGCAAATATACCTGCATTTGCATCCGTCGTAATTGTGCCCGCCGCAATACCGCCGATCATACTTGCCGCAATTGCGTTGTTGATCCCGATGAAGCCGGAAGATGTGCCCATGACGATGGGCAGCTTTCCGCCAATCGGACCGATGGGGTACAACTGCACGAAAGTAATCAGGCCGGCAATCAGCATGGCGTTCTGCAGCAGAGCGATGCGCAGGGCTCCAAATCCTTCGCCATCGGTTATACCGCAGGTGGCCATGATAATCAGAAGCGGCGAGAGGTTGCCGACGAACATCGCCAGAACATGCTGAAGGCCAAGCGGAATCGCCTGACGCAGCGGAATTCGCCCATCCAGAGAATATGCCGAAGTGTAGTTTGTTTCTTTTTTCTCCATTCGAATTCACTCCTTTTTTTTTAAGTGTATCAAAAGGAGTAAGCAAGGTCAATAAACTAAAAATCGATATTCCTAACTGACGGCGCCAAGGACTCCGAAAAAGTGCATGAATCCCAGTCACATAAAATTTCGTCCCCCGACCGCACATACCAAAGCTGCCCGCCCAAAACACGCCTGAGTTCCAGGAACGCTGTCTCGCCCGTACAATGGCACGTAAAGAACCGCGTGGGATACGCCTTAAGTTCCCTCCCGATATCGATGATTTCGCGAAGCTCCTCCTCGCTGTACTCTGCTCTTTTCATCAAATGAAACCCGCTTATGACCACATCCGGCACCCCGCCGTATTTTTCGGCAAATGCATCCAATATACTGAGGATCCCATTATGCGCGCAGCCGGACAGAAGGATCCGCTTTTCCCCGTCCTTTATCACAAGGTAATGCTCGTGCCCGAAATCATCTCTCGTGAGCTCTCCGTTCTCCTTTTTGAGGAGCCTCCTGTTCGTAAATGGCAGCTCATGCGACCGCTTCCTCACGGTGAACAGTTCAAGCTCATCATCGATCCGGACATCTCCCCTAACCTTTACGACCTGCGGCAGATCCGCGATCTCCTTGTCTATCCCGATGTACCGGTAGCGGCCTCTTCCCGCATTTTCTCCGTCATCGGCATAATAATCCGCATCGGCCGTTTCCTGCATATAGATCGCCGCATCAGGATTAATTTTCGAGAATGGCAGGATGCCGCCGGAGTGATCGTAATGCCCGTGGCTCAAGATCACGGTGTCAACTCCTGAAAGGTCAATGCCCAGCTTCTTCGCGTTGCGAAGAGTCGCTTCCGTGGGGCCGAGATCGAGCAGCAGCCTGTGCTTTAGCGTCTCAACATAAAACGAGAGTCCATGTGCATTTTCGCAGCCTGCTTTTCCTTCCGTGTTTTCAATCAAATTTACGATTCTCATTATTTCGCCTGCTCCTCAATTTTCCTTAAATCGTCGCTCGCAGATCGCTGTCTTTACTCATCCGCTCCATCGCCCCAGGGCTTCCAAGATGCCTGGCAGCCGCCTCGCCCAGCTCAGCGCGAAAGCCCAGATTCACCACGACACAAACAAGGTCATCCCGGGTCCGGCTCCACAGGCTCTGATTTTTATTCATATTTTCGAATTCCGTCAGTCAGTAATTTTGTTCTATAGTATCAGCCTTTCTGGTATTCTGCAAACAAATAATCTCATATTTATGGCGGTACAGTCACTCCGTCAGCTCGTTCACCCGCTTCCTGCTTTCTCCTTGTCCGGTTGCTGTCACAATTCGTCAATCTTGATCTTGCAGACAGATGACGGCTTCCATCTTTTCCCTAAGTTCCGCGCCAACTTCCGGAAACTTCCTAAACAGAAAAAGTGATTCCTATCGGCAGGTATAACAAATTAAGGATTGACAAGCGACCTCCTGTTCACTAAAATAAGTGAACGAAAGGTCACTAATTTATCTCAGCGGCGGGTCACAATTCCCCACTGAGATAAACGCTGCGCGAGGGCGCAGAACGTCCAGCGGGCGTGCGTTTTTACCCGCAGGGCACATAGGCGCCGACCGCAGCGAAGCGGAGACTGCAGAGATTCGGTTGG
>JAZRKZ010000225.1:0-5864 GCA_045646565.1 Lachnospiraceae bacterium | reverse complement strand
GGTATTGGTATCGGTATTGGTATTGGTATCGGTATTGGTATTGGTAGCCTTTTTTTCGGTTTCCCATAAAAACTCATCGGTTTCTTTTGGTTCTTTTGGGTTTTCAGGTGTTTTTTTAGGCCGCCCGCCCTTCTTGCCGTTCTCTATGTTCCTTTGCCGCCGCTTTTCATACTTTTCATCAAGTCGATCCATGCCGCGCGCGTATGTGTTGTAAAGTTCACGGATTAAGGGATCTGCAATTTCTGTTTCCTCGCCGCTCGTACCATATCGAAGAATAGCTTTGAATAATAGTCCGGCCTGATCATCTGATAGCACGTTCAGGACAATGCCGGTATTGTCCTTGTAAATGTTTATAACGCTTTTATCCTGAACCATTTCACCGCGCCCGCCTGTTAGATTTCTTTAAGATCCGCGTTTTCTTCTCCTATGCTGGCAAGATAGTTATCTATCGCCGGCCGGTATATCATGACGCGGCCCCCAAACCTTCTTTCTGCTTTCGCCGCTTTTGCTATCGCGTCACCTGTCGGCCGGCCGCTGCCTACATATGCATAGTATGTTTTGCGGTCCATTAGGACCGGAACAAGCGTAATTTTATTTTCATGTTTTTGCATTTCGTTTCACCCCCCGTTCCTCTTTTGTTCGTCTCTTGTATTATTATGTCTTGTGTTGTATATTAAAATCAACCGGTAAATTCATAATTTGAAATATTATTTCACAGATAAAGATATGATTCACAGAAAGGAATAATTATTAAAATGTCTTCACGAATCGAAATAATTAAAAGGATTGATTCATTAAAAGGTGATATGGGTCAAAAAGAATTTGGCGAAATCATAGGATGTAAACAAGGCAAAGTTTCTGGATTGTTAAATCTGAAAGGGACAAAGAATTTTTCCGTTGAGGAACTGGAAAAGATAGCAGATTATTTTAACGTGTCTGTTGATTATATTCTTGGCCGCAATACACCTGAAGTTGAAATTACCCCTCGCAAGTTCTGCAGGGTATTGGCCGAAGTATTAGAAAGCTCTTTCCCCTGGTCACTTGTTTTTATCGAACAAGACGAATTTTGTCATCAGGACGGCAAAATTGAAACCAAAACATACCCTGCATTGTATTTTAGTGAAAACAATGAATTTAACTGGAAAATTGTAGAAGAGGATAACGGCGAATTGCCTTTTACGATGAACGATTATAGAAATCAAGTTGCAAGGCAAATTAATAAATACTTGCAACATGTTGCAAGGTTGAAACATGTTGAGGAAAAACAAGCCATAGAACACACAGACTTTAAAGAGCTGGTAGAAATCAAACTATCAAAGGTAGTTGACAGTATTAAATAAAATCTATTTCGCGCCTGATCTGCAGCGGGCAAACAAAAAGCGGGATCCTTTCCAGATCTCCCGGACGGGTTCCCGCTGGCCATGTTCTCAGCCTGCTTTTGCAGCTGAAAAACTGGTTATATCCACTTGTATTTTAGAAAAGCTGTCGGCATGTAGTCAAAAATGTAGTCAGACAGGCAGAAAAGCCCGTAAATAAAGCAAATGCGGAAAAAGTCCCATCTTCCGCACGAACCGGAGAGCCGAAAGGTTCTCCGGTTTTTCTTTTTCCACGATTCTTTGCGAAACGTTCTCCGGTCTTTTCATTTTCACAAGTCTTTGCAGAATTGCTCCTGCAGAAAATCCTGCTGTGAAATTACATTGTTCCTACAACAAGAAGGACAAGAGGCCGCATATCATATGGTCCCTTGTCCTTCATACTTTTTTGCATTTTTTCCTGATCTCTCCATGTCAAGGACACAGGGAGGAAAATTGACCACCGGCGTAATTGGAGCAGCCGACAATTCGTCGGAGGCTTTGATCACTAACGCGGGTTTTTATCCCGCTTAAGAGACGAAATTCCCTTTGCGCACTCATAACAAACTTATGTCACGTGTATTCTGTATCAAAGATTAAATAGCTCTGCCAAAGTATCCTGATGCTCCTCCAGCACCTTCAAAACGTAGGAATCCCAATGACGTGCATCAGCGGTATTGTTGCCGAAGACATAGTCTTCCTGGCCATAGTCCATGACGTCGAAGCCGGGTGTTGCTTTGCTTGCGCCAGATATCCTGTATGCCGCAGCTCCTGCAAGCGTCATACCGACGCCGTTCGCGCTGTCGTAGCTGACCCAGCTGGAAAGATCGGTCCCGGAAGGCTCCGTGCCGTCCCCGTTCGAGGTCTGTCCGCTTGCAGCGGCCTTGATAATTTTTACTGCCCCGTCTACGTACTCGCCATACATGGTATCCACATAAAGCGCCAGAGAATCACCGAAGATTTCAGACGGGACATGACCGCCGTTCCACTGCCATTCAATCTCCGCGTCAGTACCCGCATTCAGCCAGGCAATCTGCAGGTTAAGAGAGTTCAGCATCGAAATGTCACCTTCGGAAGCGCCCATCAGGATTCTTGTCCACGCAGGATTTTCCGTTCCCTCAGCACCGATGTAGTTCAGCGGATCATAGAGATCAACGATGTTGTTGCCGTATGCGTCGCCGGCCTGAACCTCGGCGATGTCTGCCTGATAAGCAGCCAGCATTTCAGCAAAGGTAGAATAATTAGAGGAATCGGTCTTGCTGGTCGCAGACTGTGTTGTGCCAGAGTCAGGAGTTCCAACCTCTTCACGGCTTTCGCCGTTCATGTCAGGCATGCCGCTCGTAGAATCACCGCCCGGACCGCCGCTGCCCATTTGAGGAGGACCGCCTGCCAAATCACTGGACGTACCGCCGCTGCCGCCAGAGCCGCCTTCCATACCACTGGACGTACCGCCGCTGCCGGTACTGCCTTTGACATACCAGCCATTGATAAAGGCTTCCGCACGGTCCGCATCCGTCATCGCGGCGACTTCGCTGTCAGAAAGAGCAGTGCCGTCACTGCCGAACCAAGTCCAATCCTCCGCATAGGACAGCCGGTCAATGTAATCCTGCAGACTCTGCTCAAACTCCGCAAGATACAGATCAAGATAAGTCCCGTAATAACCGTTGGTATCAGCGTGTCCGCTTTCGTCATATTCGATCGTGAGGGCAACCGTATCTGAGGCGTCGCCGTCACCGTTCAGATCAAAGCCGACCTTGGCTTCTTCGACTGTCAGATTTTGTGCGTTTATATACTCCATGTACTCAGCCGCCAGGTACTCGGCAAGCTGCTTCTGGAAGTCCGTGTTGAAGCTGTAGTCCGGATTCAGATAATATTCGAAGGCCAGCGTCATGTCCGCCTCAGCAAGAGATGTAATGGCACTATACGCCATGCAGCCCCAGAGACCGTCGGAAAGTTCGACTTCTTCTCCGTTTACCGTGACGCTAGTGCTGTAGCTGCCATCGGATTTCTTATATACGCCGACGGCACCCTGGGAAATCTCATAATCATAGAAGTCCGGGTTCCCCCCAGTGGCAGCCAGCATGACGGCATGCGCTCCGCCGCCGGAGCCGCCGGTAGAAACGAAATAGTCCACGCTGCCGGGAAGATTGCCAAGCAGGATATTGTACTTCACAAAGCGTACCGCATTTTTCTGATCGACAAGGCAGGACGGAGCATCGCCGGTATAGGTACCGTCAGAAAGAGTACTCTGCTTTCCTCTGTTTCCGCAGGCGATATTGATATAACCTTCACCGGCGTAAGTTGTACCTGCCCTCTGATTGGACTGCGCCGAATACCCTGCCGCACCGGTATTAATAATGACCGGAGCCGTAGCTGCCGAATATATCTGTCCATTTGTACTGGTCACCGTCGCGTCATGATCGATGACTAGAGTACCGGAGGCTGTTCCGCTGGTCACATCAGCCGTGCCGTCGCCATCCGTATCCACGCCCTTCACGTAAGCGCCGGGCACACAGACGGACACGCCCTGATAATCAGGAAGCTCTGCATTTGTGACCGCTGTCACAATGGCCATCGTCCAGGCATCTGCGTTTTCAGAATACGTCCATTCCGGGTTAATATTTGCCAGATCGAGGGCAGCCTCAATGTCTTCCTTCTCCGCACTGGCTGCAGTGATGACCGTTGTTTCTGCGGACTGATTCCGGCTGTTACTGTCTGTCCGCTGCGTATTGTTATCGGCTGTCTGCACCGCACTGTCATCGGCTGTCCGCACCGCGCTGTCATCGGCTGTCTGCGGTGTACTGTTATTGTCTGCCGTTGTTCCGTTTGAGCTTGTCCCACAAGCCGCAATGCTCAGGGCAAGGCTCAGTGAAAGGAAAACTGCCATCATTTTTTTAATTGATTTTACCTCCTTTGATTTTCTTTTGCGCAACGCCGTTTAATCGACGATACTGCCATCGATGTCTTCAAAAGCAGATCCGGTCTTAAAACAGATCCGGCCATAGATCCAGAATCAGTCATTTCCTGAAATTCTCCAAATTCAAGTCCCGCTCGCAAGACTTGGCGCGGGATTTATGTCAGCGCCAGCTGACATAATTACCAACCGAATCCCTGAGGTCTCCGCTTCGCTACGGTCGGCGCCTATGTGCCCTGCGGGTAAAAACGAACGTCCACTTAACGTTCTGCGCCCTCACGGAGCGTTTATCTCAGTGGGTGATTGTGACCTGCCACTGAGACAAGCAGGATATTAAATTACCCACTGCTTAGAGAAGCGAGGGTCTACCCCCACTGAAATAAAAACCTCCCTTACATTTGATGAGCTCATTGTAAGAGAGGTTTCTTGAAACAAGATTGAAGTTTTATTTATTTTTTTCAGGTATCGAAACGGTGAATCGCACCTTTCCATCCTTACAGGATACCGCAATACTCCCGCCGTGTTTTTCCGCCGTAGCTTTCGCGATGGAAAGGCCCAGGCCATAGTGGTGTTCTTCGCTGTTTCGGGCCTCATCGACCCGGTAAAAACGATCAAAGAGATGTTCCAGTTTTTCTGCCGGAATCTCATCTCCATCATTGGCTGCGCTGAGCATTGCCATACGCCCCCGACGTTTCAGTGATAATTCAATCTCACTCCCCGTCCCATGACAGACCGCATTGTCCAGAAGAATAGATGTGAGCTGTGTCAACTGGGCCGGGCTGCCCACGACATGAATCCCTTCATCAATGTCGCATTGGATCGTTTTCCCCTGATCGAATGCAATACTTTCAAATGCAAGTGTCTCGCCGGTGACAACGCGGGAAAGATCGATCATTTCCATGGGAGTTTCAGCGTTCTCCGCCCTGGAAAGATCAAGGAGCTGCTTCACCAGATCTCCCATACGTTCATTCTCATACTGTATGTTTGCAAGCCATTCGTTTTCTCCAATTTCCCTGGAAAGAAGCTCCGCATTGGTACTGATTATCGCAACCGGCGTCTTCAGTTCATGGCTGGCGTCTGAGATGAACCGCTTCTGCTGTTTGTCATTTTCTTCCAATGGACGTATGATCTGCCCAGACAGAAAGAGGGATAAAAAGAACAGGATAACAATAGACACTCCGCCGATCATGAGAACATTGTGCATCAGCGTCCTCATGCTGCTTTCTGTCACCGTATCGTCTATGAACGCCACCAGTGTATATCCGTTTTTACTTCTGATCATATAAGACAGGTCGCCCGTCTTCCCTGTCGCTTTGTTTTCTCCAAGCAGCTCCCGGGCAAGTTCGATCAATTCATTTTCGCTGTACAATCCCTTTGAGCCATCGTCAACAGCAAGCACTGTGCCGTCCTCAGAAAACGCGACCGAATAAAACGTGGAAAGCCGAAAACCCGTTCTCAGATCAGGAGGCAGATCTCCCTGAACCGGTCCCGGACCGGAGAAACTTTGGTTCCCGGAATCCAAATCAGGCGGGAGCCCCGTTCCGGGCTGCTGATTGGGCGAATAGATATCCACATATCGTTCCAGCATATCTGAATTC
>JAZRKZ010000224.1:0-4435 GCA_045646565.1 Lachnospiraceae bacterium | reverse complement strand
CCCGACCCGGCGAGAGGCATCTCCTCGTCCCTGCAGTGCGGCGTCGAAGCCCTCCTTGGCGACTGCAGGCTGACGCGCGAAGATGTGCTGGTCTTTTTTGTCGCCGACGCGCCGCGTCTTCGGGCGGAGACGGTCAGGAAGTTCCTCGCGTCTTTTGAAAAAAGCGGCAAGCGGCTGGGATGCATCGGGGTGGGAGGCGAGATGGGGAATCCGTGTGCATTTGCAAATGAATTCCTCCCCGAACTCATGACCCTCACCGGCGACCGCGGCGGAAAGCGTATCTTAAAGAGTCATCGGGGCGAAGTATTTATTTTTTCGGATGCAGAGCCTGATGAACTGGAAGACATGGACTATACGTGGTAAAATACTAGTGGGGATTATCATGACTGGAGGCATCTATGAAGTTATATATCGCCGGCGGTGCATCTGAACACGGACGCAACTCATTTCTTCTTGAGGGCAAGGATGTGACCGTTCTGGTCGATTGCGGCCTGATGAGGGAGTCGTTTGGGAGCTCCCGTCCGTATCTGTCAGACAAACAGGTGAAGAGTATCGATTACCTGTTTCTGACCCACTGCCACGCCGACCACGCCGGGGCCGTTCTGTGGCTCTATGAGCGTGGTTTCAGGGGAACAGTCGTCGCCAGCAGATTCACGCTCGACACGATTTCGGGACCGGTGCGTGATTCGCTCTGTCTGGAAGAAATGGGCGACGTGTGTACAAGAATAGAATTAGACCACGGGCTAACCGTGACATGGGGAAGGAGCGGTCACTGCCTTGGCAGTGTATGGCTTCTTTTTTCAGCGGAAGGGAAGAGGATTCTCTTCTCCGGCGACTATATTGAAAAGTCGACAGCTTACAAATGCGACAAGATCCGCGGAGTCGTAGCCGACCTCGCGGTCATCGACGCGGCCTACGGCACCCGCGGGCGTAAGGCGAAGAAGAACTTGAAGGCTTTCCGGAAATTTGCAGCCGAAGAGTACGCCCTTGGGCGAACAAGCCTTTATCCGGTGGCGACCCACGGCAGAGGGCTGGATGTCATCCGCGTTCTCCTCGAGGCCGGATTTGAAGTCTATGCGGATGAGTACCTGATCAAGGAACTGCGCGAGACCGAAGGGCGCGAGTTCTGGCTGAGGAGGGGGATGGTGGAGATATCGGAGTCGGAGCATTTGCATCCTCTTATGCAGTATCCGGTAGGATATGCGTGTGTCCTCCGCGCCCGCCAGAGATGGCAGCAAGGCAGCGGCAACTATCTCAAAGTGAAGGATTTCTCGGATATTCATATGCTGCCCGGTGCTGCGATCGTTCTTCCGGACACGCAGATTGCAAAGGAATGGAACCGCGACACAGCCCTCCACCTCATCGATGCGGGCGGCCGGGTCGTCCTCACCGGGAAACAGATTCCGGGCGGGTGCGCCAGCATGCTTCTTGCGGAAGATAAGGCGGATTTCATACGGATCTCTGTTCACCAGACAGTGAAGGAGCTGCTGACCCTGCGGAAGAAGAACAAGTTCACGAGGATAGTGCCGTATCATACGGGGGAGGAGCTGACATTTGCAGAAGGAGACATCTATGTGATGCATCCGAAGGAGTGGAAGGAGTTTTGAGAGACGTCTGCGTGATGTGTTCGAAGAGGCGAAGAAGCCCTGATTTTCGTGATTTTTGGCTGAAAACTGGCCTGATAGGGGAGGCGATACCGTATGTAGGGGTCTGAAGGTGGCGCTGACCGCAATATCATGTGGATTCGGCAAAAAAATACATGAAATAATAGGGATTCGGTGAATAAAGTGGTGGAAAATGCTGAATCTTTGTACTATAATTAAACAGGAATATAGCTTTTCGGCTAAATAAAGTCGATCTTTTTCGTTTTGTTTGTGCGGTTTTTACAAAACCGAAATGAGGGGGACTCTCGTTGACGACACTGGTCCGCACAGCCGGATGGATCTGAACTTTACGGAGGCGCAACAATGTCTCTGAAACAATTAAAACAGTCAAAATCTGACATTTGAGAGGAGAAAACAATGGCTGCAGAGAATTATGTCGCATATGTCGGCACCTACACTAACGGAAAAAGCAAGGGTATCCATATTTATGACGTAGACGTGGCGGAAGGCCTGCTTCACCTTCGCAAGGTCGTTAAGTGCAACAATTCTTCTTATCTGGCTGAATCCAGAAACGGCAAGTATCTGTATTCAATCGCGGATGAGGGTGTTATCGTTTTCGAGATCGATCCGACCGGTGATCTGATTCCGATCAACCAGATCGATATCGGCGGTATGAGAGGAAATCACCTCTCCACAGACTTAAGCGGCAAGTATCTCTTCGTCGGCGGATATCATGATGGTCGCGTCACGGTTGTTCACACACATCAGGACGGACGTCTCGGCAGCGTTATGGACGGTATTTTCCACCGCGGACAGGGCGCGATCAATGAGAGATCATTCCGCCCGCATGTAACCTGCGTACGTGTGACTCCGGACAATCACTTCCTCTGTGCAGTCGACGAGGCTCTTGACCAGATCATCCTCTACAGAATCGATCACCGCGTGAACAAGCTGAAAGAAGTCGATGTTCTCCGTATGGGCAAGCAGGTAGGTCCGAAGAGCATTCACTTCAGCAAGGACGGCTTCTATGCCTATGTTCTCTGCCAGATTACGAATGAAATCCGTGTCTACCAGTATTATATCGACACTCACGGACTTCCGACCTTCAGGCAGATTCAGGAAGTATCTACTCTTTCAAATGCAAGAGATCCCTACGATGCTGCATCCGCCATGCGTCTGTCCTATGACGGCCAGTATGTATTCTGCTCCACGGCAGGAGATGATTCCATCGCCTGCTTCAAGATCGACCAGTCGAGCGGCATCCTTGAGAAGCAGTTTGCACTGCCGATTTCCGGCAACTATCCGAAGGACATCGCGCTCTTCCCGGATCAGCAGCACATTGCAGTCGTAAATAATGGCAACGGAACAATCACAACATTCAAGATCGACTATGAGAATAACATTATCATGATGAAGGGCCGTCCGCAGAAGCTTGATGCCCCGAACTGCATGACCTTCCATAAGATTGAGCAGGCTCCGGCTGAGATCCGCGACGTTCCGGAAAAGGAAGCTGAGGAAGCGGCTGGCTGGTCTTCAGATAAAAAGGGATATTGAATTTGAGTATGACCACTAAATATGGCCGGCACGATGTGTGCCGCCCGTGTTTGGTGGTTTTTGGTTTATTTGATAAGAGAAAATTGGAGATAGTTAGCTTTGAGTAGAATAAAAGCTGACGATCTTATCCACCCGGGAGGTCATGTTCATCAGGAGCGCGTCCGCAAGTACCAGGGCCGTCATGCACTCGACGACGACCGCGGCGCGATGACCGATCACTGGGTCGTGCCGCCCGTGAATCTCAAGATCAATCTCTTCGTGAGCGGCGTTGACCGTTCTCTGCGGTCTCGCGATGGAGGGAGTCGGCTTGAAATAGACCGTCATCTCGATGTCAGACCCATTCGAGAGGCCTCCGAGGATACCGCCGGCGTCGTTCTTTTCAGTGATGACTTTGCGGTTCATGTGGGTTGCGGCGCTGCTGTCTGTGCTGACATTTCTGCAGCTGGTGCGGCCTGATTCGCTGCTGTCTGTGCCACATTCACGGAAATAGTCGCCGTTGATTATACGGAAAGGATCGTTATTTTCGCTCCCCCTCATGAGGGCGGCGCGATGACCCGCTCCGATATCAAGACCTTTGACCGCACCGATGGAGAACATAGCCTTCGCAAGACATGCATCAAGCTTGTCAAATACCGGCTCGCCAACGCCCGCCGGCATCCCGCTGACACGGCAGGTTACGGTGGAGCCAATTGAATCCTGTTCACTTTTCATTTGCGCAACAAGAGCTTCACATTCCTCCATGCGGGAAGCCGGTATATCTCCTACAAAGGAGAGCTCTGCATGAACTGAGATTCCCAGCATTTGCAGAAACTTCATAGCGACGGCACCGCCTGCGACGCGGGCAGCGGTCTCTCTTGCGGACGCTCTGCCGCCTCCCCGATAATCGCGGAAGCCGTATTTTTCATCATAGCCGAAGTCTGCATGGCCAGGCCGATAAGCGTATTTCAGATCGCCATAATCGCGTGAGCGCTGATCCGTGTTCCTGAGCATCATCGAGATTGGAGTGCCAGTCGTTTTTCCTTCGAAGACGCCGGAGAGTATCTCAATCTTATCTGCTTCGTTTCTGGCCGTCGACATCTTACCGCCGTTTGGGCGACGCCGCTCCATATATACATTGATATCTTCCTCCTTGAGCGGTATACCGGCGGGGCAGCCGTCGACGACAACGCCGAGCGCGGCTCCGTGGGATTCGCCCCAGGTAGTGATCCTGAAAAGAGTGCCAAAGGATGATCCTGCCATGTGAGTACCTCCATTTGTTCCGATTCTCTATGGTTAAT
>JAZRKZ010000223.1:0-4456 GCA_045646565.1 Lachnospiraceae bacterium | reverse complement strand
CCGCTTGGCCTCCGACTTGTGGGAAACGCGAGCTGAAGGCGGTGACGCCGGGAGAGAGCAGGAGGCAGGCTTGCCCCCTCCTACTTGATTATTGAGGGAGTACCAGAGATGAATAGCGAGTATATTGTTGAGATGAGAAATATCACCAAGAGCTTTCCGGGTATCATCGCCAACGACGACGTGACGATCCAGGTGCGGAAAGGCGAGGTATATGCCCTGCTTGGTGAGAACGGTGCCGGCAAGTCAACGCTCATGAGTATGCTCTACGGCATGTATGAGCCGGACCGCGGAGAGATCTATATCCGCGGCGAGAAGGTGGTGTTCAAATCTCCTTCCGAGGCGGCGGAAAAGAATATCGGTATGGTCCACCAGCATTTTAAGCTGGTCGATAACTATACGATCGGTGAAAATATCGTCCTCGGTATCGAACCGATGAAGAAGAAATTCGGCATCTTTCCATATGTCGATATGAAAGAAGCCAATGAGAAAATTGCGAAACTTTCGAAGGACTACGGTCTGGAGGTCAACCCGACAGACCTGATTTCCGACGTCAATGTGTCGATCCGTCAGCGTGTTGAGATCCTGAAGATGCTCTACCGCGAGGCGGAGATCCTGATCTTCGACGAGCCGACAGCGATCCTGACGCCGCAGGAGATCGAATATCTTCTGAAAATCATGGCGGAGCTCAAGAAGGGCGGAAAGACGATCATCCTGATCACGCACAAGATCGAGGAAATCAGAAAGATCGCTGACCGCTGCGCGATCCTTCGCCGCGGCAGACTGATCGATATCCTGGATGTAAAAAGCACCTCCACGCAGGAGATGGCCAACCTCATGGTCGGCCGCAAGGTCGAGCTCACGACGCAGAAGCAGCCTCCGAAGTTCGGACAGACGGTCCTCGAGGTCAAGAATCTGTCGGTCTACGATGAGAGCAAGGTCGAGGTCGTGAAGGATGTTTCCTTTAAGATCCGCGCAGGTGAGATCTTCGCTGTCGCCGGCGTATCCGGTAACGGACAGGTCGAGCTGGCGGACGCGATCACGGGTCTTATGAAAGCCGGTAAGGGAAATATCATTCTGAACGGCAAGGATATCACGAACGAGAAGATCCGTCAGAGGACGGAAGACGGAATTGCGTATATTCCTGAGGACCGCCAGAAATACGGCGTTCTTCTGGATTTCAACCTCCGCGACAATCTCGGGCTCCGCAGATATTTCAAGGTCCCGTTCTCGAAGAACGGCATCCTGAATTTTAACGAGTTCGAGACGTATGCAGCCAAACTGATCGAGGAGTACGATATTCGCTGCGGTCAGGGCGGGCTCACATCGCTTCGTTCCATGTCCGGCGGCAATCAGCAGAAGGCAATTGTCGGCCGGGAGATCGAGCAGCATTCGCCGCTCATCATTTTCGTCCAGCCGACCCGCGGTCTCGATCTCGGCGCGATCGAGAACATCCACAGAGAGATCATTGCGGAGAGAGACAAGGGAGTCGCCGTTCTTCTGATTTCCCTCGAACTCGATGAGGTCATGAATCTCGCGGATACGATCGGCGTTATTTACAGCGGTAAGATGCTCAAGGTGGCGGACGCAAGTACGCTCGATTCACAGGCGGTCGGCCGCTACATGATGGGGGTGACTGAGGGATGAAAAAAGAATTAGTACCATCAGAAAAGGGCTTTTTCGCGTGGCTGGCTAAAGTCCTCGGACATGAGAAGTGGACGGGCATCACTGTCCCGGTGTTCTCGATTATCCTCACACTTATTGTATCCAGCATCTTCCTTCTGATTCTCGGCAAGAATCCGGCGACTGCGTTCTACAGTTTCCTGGCGGGCAACGGATTTGCCGCGAAACCCAGCTACGGTGCGGGCAACGGCATGGTGTCGGATATATTTGCATTTCTGAACATTATGGCGCCGATGCTTCTGGCGTCGCTGGCTTTCATATTTGCCTACCGATGCGGACTGTTCAACATCGGTATTGCAGGCCAGATGCTTCTGTCCGGCTTTATGGCGACGATCCTTGTGGGCTACAACAAAGCGCTTCCGGCGGCAGTCGCCAAACCGCTGGTGCTCATTGTCGGTCTTGTGGTCGGCGGCCTGCTCGGGGCTTTCGTCGGTTTCCTGAAATATAAGTTCAATATTCATGAGGTCGTCTCGACGATCATGATCAACTATATTATCAGCTACCTGACGGGTTTCTTTATCAATTCAAGATATGTCGATTCCATCACCCGTTCGTCGAAGATCTGCGCTTCGACAGCGAGACTTACATGGACGAAGGTCCTGATCGGAGGATACTACTGCAACGTGCCTCTTGGTATCGTGATCGCGGTCATCATGGCGTTCGTCGTTAAGTTCATTTTTGACAGGACGGTGTTCGGTTTCGACCTTCGGGCTGTCGGTTCCAACAGAAGCGCTGCGACCTACGCGGGCATCAACGTCGGAAAGAGTATTGTCATGTCGATGATGCTTTCCGGCTGCCTTGCGGGTCTTGCGGGCGTTACCTATTATCTTGGCTACACGAATACGATCATCCCGAAGACGCTGGCCGGCATGGGCTACGACGCGATCGCGACCGCCCTTCTCGGCAACAACTCTCCGATCGGCGCGATTTTCGCATCCGTGCTGATCACTGTTTTCCAGAACGGCGCGAATTATATGTCCTCGACACTGGGCGTCGCGAAGGAGATCGCTTCCGTTATCACAGGTATTCTGCTTCTCTTCTCGGCATGCAGCGGATTCTTCCGCTTCGTCTCGAAAGCTCGTCTCAACAGGATCGCCGATGAGAAGCGTGCTCTTTTGAATAAGGGAAAGGAGGCATCGGGCAAATGAATTATATAAATACAATGATTACCAGCGGTCTGGCATTTGCAATTCCTCTTTTCATCATGGCTGTCGGCGGTATCTTCTCGGAGAAGAGCGGTATCACGAATCTGGCGGTCGAAGGTTTCCAGGGCTTCGGCGCGTTCTGCGGCGCGGTCATCGCTGTCTTCCTGGGCATGAATACCGGCCTCGGATCACAGACGATCATCTTCATCGCGATGATATTTGCGTTCATCGGCGGAGCGATCTACGCGATCCTGCACGCTCTGCTCTGCATCAAGTTCCGGGCTGACCAGGTCATCAGCGGCGTCGTCATCAATATCCTGGGCGTCGCGCTGACGACGTTCCTCACGACATCCATCAACACGGCTCTTTTCGGAAACGCATCCAACAAGTTCACCCTGGGCGTTTCCTCCAGGTTCACGGTGCCGGGCATCTCGAAGATCCCGGCCATCGGCGCGATCTTCACGAATATCTATCCGTTCGAGATCATTATCCTCGTGATTGCCGTTTATGCATGGTATCTCATGTATAAGACGAAGTTCGGTATGCGCCTTCGGGCCTGCGGCGAGAACCCGCAGGCGGTCGACGCGGCCGGCGGCGATGTCGCGAAGACACGTTTCATCTCCGTTATGATCTCCGGAGGTCTCTCCGGTATCGGCGGTATCTGCTTCGCCTACTCGCTGCTGTCCCAGTTCTCTCCGAGTATTTATCTCGGCTACGGCTATCTGGCCATTGCGGCGATGATCTTCGGCAACTGGAACATCATCCCGACCTTCTTCGTCTGCATCTTCTTCGGTATCGCGAGAGCGGGCGGCTACCAGCTCTGCCTCGCAATGGGACTTGCGTCGATCTACTCGGATCTGTTCCTCATGATCCCGTATATACTGACACTGCTGCTTCTCATGTTCTTCTCGAAGAGGAATCATCCGCCGAAGGCGGCCGGTGAGGTCTACGATAAGGGCAAGCGGTAAGCCGGCGTTCAGTCTGTCAACTGTACAGCATTCACGCAGCGGTATTCGTCGTTGTGTAAAAAAGGGGCTGTCGCATTAGACGGCGCAGCCACTATATATGGCAGACATTTGCAAATATAGTCTGCCATATATAGTGGCTGTTCGCCTTAATGCGACAGCCCCTTATGAAGAACCAATACATTGTTCAAATAGTAAAGTGCGGGTCCGGTATTTATTTGCTCAGAGCTGCAAGCAGGCTGAGAAGGGAGCTGCCGTCAAGTTCTGTGCCGGCGGACTGCGGAGCAGCCGGCTGTGCGGAGCCGCCGAAAAGGCTCAGAAGATTTCCGAGACCTGCGGACTGCGGCTGTGAATTGGCGGCGGAAACGCCGGAGAGAAGAGCCGGAGCGATATTGGACAGGATGGAGCTGACTTCGCCTGCGGAAGCGCCGCTCTGGCCTGCAAGCTGGTTGATGACGGAACCGTAATTGTTGCCGAGGATGTGGTTCAGGATCTTGTTGCCGTCGTCAGCGTCGGCGTCCGCGAGCTGCAGATCCATGGAATCCGTTCTCTTGTGCTGTGTGAGCGCGCCGAGGAGTGATGTCGCACCCTGCTGGCTGGAAGCGTTCTGTGTCATGTACTTGATAAGGATCGGGATTGCCAGCGGAAGCAGTTTCATGATCAGGG
>JAZRKZ010000222.1:0-4243 GCA_045646565.1 Lachnospiraceae bacterium | reverse complement strand
CAGGGCTGGGCGCAGCGGCCTCTGTTGCCGCTTCTGCCGCCGATGAGGCTCGAGGCGAGGCACATGCCGCTCATCGACACGCAGAGCGCGCCGTGGACGAAGGCTTCGACCTCAAGTCCGCTCTCACTTCCGATGATCTGCAGCTCCGTGAGCGTCATCTCCCTTGCGGGAACGACTCTGGTGACGCCGTATTTTTTGAGCAGCTTTGCGCTCTCGGGTCCGGTGACGGTCATCTGCGTGCTGGCGTGCAGGGGCAGATCCGGGAACACTCTGTGGAGATAGCGAAGAACGCCGAAATCCTGTACGAGAACGGCGTCGATCCCGTGCATGTAATACGGGAGCAGATATTCATAGAGACTGTCCATCTCGCTGTTCTTGAGCAGCGTATTCACGGTGAGATATACTTTTACCCCCCGAAGATGCGCATAGTCGATCGCGGAGAGCAGATCGTCCTCCTTGGGATTTTCCGCGTACGCCCTCGCTCCGAAGCGACTCCCGCCGATGTAGACGGCGTCGGCCCCGGCAGCGATCACTGCCCGAAGCCCTGTGACGGAGCCGGCCGGAGCCAGAAGTTCAATGGTTTCTTTCTGTGTCATAAAATCCTCTATATTAACGCAAAAGGGCAGCCGCAATAAAACGACGCCCCTTCAATAAGTTTCTCAGTTTTCGGAAAACGCCGCTGTCATCGTTTTCCCGTCCGGCTCTCCCCTGTCGGTGAGGTCAGATCATCGAGTGTCATGGAAAGCTCCACGATCTGCTGTTTCAGGTCATAAATCTCTCTGTCCTTGTTCTGAAGATCTTCATCGAGGAGTTCGGCCTGATGTTTAGCCTTAAAATAGTCGTCAGCGATATTGAGTGCAAGGAGCTGCGCCTTCATATCCGACGTCATGCGTTTCCAGCCCTTCATCTCCTCAAGCTCACTGTTCTTGTGGTTCAGGTAGGACGCGATCCTCTGAAGGTACTCTTCGCTCTCATATCCGGCAAGCCGGGTTACTTTTCCTCCAATGACGACGGTCGCCGTATTCTTAGCTGACATAAAGGGCCTCCATTTACATTTCCCGTGCGCGGGAAGTTTTCGTTCTTTTTATTATACTGATTTTGGAGTAAATATCAAGTGCCATCACGCCTCAACGGCGGCCGAGCCGGGCTTTTATGCCGTCCAGCACGGAATAAATGATCTCCCGCGCCAGCTTTTCGCCGGTCATAAGCAGGCATATGCCGTAAACGCCGAAGAAGAGGAGCGCTGTGATGATCAGGGTCACGAAACTTCCGAGCGATAAGCGAAGGACCCAGACAGAAGCAAGAGAACCCAGAATGACGCTTCCGAGGATCTTGTGGTACTGGATCTGCCGGAAAGCATCCGTAACTTCGTCTTTCAGGGCTATATACTGGAAGATGAGAACGACAAATTCCGCGGCCAGCGTGCCGATCGCGGCGCCGGCGGACTGAAAGCGCGGGATCAGCAGCGCGTTCAGAATGAGATCGGTGACCGCCCCGGCGATCTCAGAGTGCAGAACGACGATCTCCCGCCCCATCGGGACGAGCATCTGGATCCCCAGGATGTTGGTGACGCCGATAAAGAGGATCGTCGGCATGATGATCCGCATCGGGGTGACAGCGCCTTCGTAGGCTGCATTTGAAAGAAAATAGATACCCTGACGGGCGTAGATGATGAAATAGACCGTCATCGGGCAGGCAATCAGGAAAACAAAATTCAGGGCTTTTTTGCTGATCCGCCGGAACTCTGTCAACTCCCCGTGCTCGATATAGTAGGAAGCCCGCGGCAGGAGCACCGTCCCGAGGGAGGTCACGATCGAGACCAGGATCGATTTGATGCGCACGCTCGCGTTATAATAGCCGACATCCGTATCTGTCGTCATAAAACCGAGCATGACGGTATCGAGGTGCGTGTAGATCGTCGTGGCGCAGGCCATGGCGAAGAAGACGCCGACCGGCCGCATGTGGCGCCGCAGGTCGTATCCGCCGACCGGCCGCATATCAATATACCGGTGCACGTTGATGAAATTGAGGATGTTGGAGGCGGACGCCGCAAGGATCGTGATGCCGCCGTAGAGAATATAATCCTGCTTTTCGTGGATCGTCAGGAACATGGTAAAGAGAGCGGCGAACTTGAAAATGACAGAGCGGACAGTAATGTATGTATACTGCTCAAGGGCCTTGTAGATCCACTCCATGCCGATCGAGGTCAGAAGGATGTTCATACTGATGAGCACGAAAAGCGGCCGTTCCATCTGCAGTTTCGGGATCAGAAGGAGCGCGGCGGCAAGCCCGGCGTAGCTGAGGGCGCTCATGATGAGATTGATCATCAGGAGCTCGTGGGCAGTGCGCGTGAGCTTCTCCCGGTCGTCCCTCACCTGGGCGCAGACCCGGACGCCGTAGGTGGGAATCCCGAGCTGCGCGAAAATATTGAAATACGAGATGACAGAGGTCGCGAAAGAGACCCGTCCGGTTCCTGCCGGTCCGAGTATGCCGGACACATATCGAAACGTGATGAGCGGGAAAATAAAGGACGACATCGTGAGGATGGCGTTCATGATGAAATTCACTTTAATGGACCGCGTTCTGGGTCGTTCCGTCATTCGTTCTTCCTCCATCGGCCGGTGCCGTTATGTCTTATCCAAGAAGCGCTTCAATCTTGCTGTAATCAGCCGAAAAGTCAATGACCTCGTGGCTCAGGCGCTCTCTCATTGCCGCGCCGTACTCCGGATCGGCAATGAACGCACAGATCCGATCCGCGATCGCTTCGGGATCGAGCGGCGTCAGCATACCGTTCACATCATCGTCGATCTGCTCGCGGATGGACGGCATATCCGTCGCGAGGATCGGAACGCCGAAAGTCCGTGCTTCGATCAGCGTGACCGGATATCCTTCGGCCCTTGATGTCAGCGCGAAAAGTTCGCATGCCTTAAGGTACGGGTAGGGGTTCTGACGGAATCCGAGCAGCGTAAATACGTCCTCGACGCCAAAGCTGCGGATCTTCATGAGAAGCTTCCGTCTCTCCTTCCCGTTTCCGATCACGTACCACCTGAAAGAGACGCCGCGATCCTTCAGGATCTTCGCGGCCTGTATGGCCACATCGATACCTTTTACGTATTCCAGTCTTCCGATCGTGAGAATTTTAAAGTCTCCCCGGAAATCGGAAATATCGATATCCTCCATACCGCGTCGGTGGATCTCATCGACGTCGATGAAGTTGTGCAGGACTTCCATCTTCCCTCTCTTTTCCGGGAACATAGAAGCAAGCCTCGCCAGAGAGGCGTCCGATACACAGAAGAGCCTGTCGTAGGCGTCGAGATACTGCTCGACATACCACAGCCAGTGGATACTGGCGTCGTGGAACAGGAGCGCTTTCTTCTTTGCTCTCACCCGGACCGCGGTGTAGGCGGTCGGGAACTTGCCGTATCCGTGGAATTCGACTGCCAGATCATAGACGCCGGGCAGCCATCTGGTCTTCGAGATGAGAAATGGCATGAACCGTTTCTTCCCCAGGCAGATCTTGATGATCTTACAAATGCATTTGACTGCAAATGCATACGGCCTCCCGTCAATGATCCTCCCCATCATGCGGTCGTAAAAGATGCTTTTTTTCATCGGGATTTCGAGGATCCTGACTTCCGGAGGGATACGGTCAAGAAGCGGGCCTCTTTTCTGTGAAAGAAGAAGCGTCACGGTATGCCCTTCAGACAACAGCTTTTTTATAAAGGCGATCTGGGCGATCTCTGTCCCGCCCATGTCCATCCGCACACCGGAAACAAGAATACGTGCCATAGAGTTTCTCCTAAAAAACAGGACTGCTGCATTAAGGTCCGACACCGCGGCAGGTGCCTTACAGTGCATATCCGTGTAAGACTCCTGCCGCAGTGACGCTGCCCAATGCGACAGCCCATAAAAGACGTTCTTCGATAAAGGAAGACCGGAAAAACCGGGTCATTCCACAATAACGGTCATTGCGGCCTTGTTAGACCTGTTCGCCGATGAATCATGGCAATAGAAGACGAGCTCATAGGTCCCCGGAACATTCGCGTTGAACTCGTTCAGTCCGTCGACCGCTATATCGCGGTACAGCCGGCTCCTGTCATCTGCGTCGTCTTCAATATTCTCGACATAGGCGAGCGCGTTGAAGCTTGTCCCTGCGCTGATCTTCATCGCGTAGGAGGAGAGATACAGCCGCGGTGCCTCGGGAGACAGCTGCGCGATGGCGTCGGCGGAAGCCTTTTCATTG
>JAZRKZ010000221.1:0-3660 GCA_045646565.1 Lachnospiraceae bacterium | reverse complement strand
ACATCCTGATCCCGATCTATGACGTCTATGAAGCGCTGATTTCCAACAACATTCTCTCGCTGGAACATCTGACCGATCCCAGCGCTTCTGCAAATGAAGTCGCCATGAACCAGGAATTCGAGCGCAAGCAGGAGGAAGTCTTCACAGCCCTCAACAACGAGCTGACCGGCGCGAATCCTTCCGCCTACCAGGATCTCACGACCGAGATGAAAGAGTATGAGAGCTACATCGTCAACGATCTTCTGACTTCCAAGCTGAGTATTCTGAACAGTACCGCCATCGACCGCACGGATGAGACCTATCTTGCATGGACGCGCGACGAGACCATCACACTGAGGCAGTATCTCACCTACGCCGCGAGCAAGAACTGGATCGATATCTCCGCGTTCGCGACCGACGAGACCTATCTCGATTCCGCCGAGATCTACGCGAAACTGTCCGCGTACATCGAGGAATATCTGTCGACAGACGTCGACTTCAGCAAGAAGCTCTACAAGTATCTGATCAAGCAGGACCGCATCAGCGGCCGCATGATCATGAAGGTCCTCTACGACCAGGGCACCTTCGACAAGAACGACAACCTCTACGATGTCTTCATCGAGGGCGATCTCGATACCTACGACCTCGTTCTGGCCAAGATCCATAACCTGAGCATCACCCCCTCCATGCTTGCGCTGGATCCCTGCTCGGGCTCCGCGGTCATCACGAACCCGAAGACCGGCGAGATCCTTGCCTGCGTGACCTATCCGGGCTACGACAACAACCGTCTCGCCAACAAGATGGACGTCGGCTACTACAACAAGCTCGCGACGGACAAATCGCGGCCGTTCTACAACAAGGCAACGCAGCAGACGACGGCTCCCGGATCGACATTCAAGCTCGTTACGACCTCCGCCGGCCTTGAGGAAAGGGTCATCAGTGTGGAGACGGAGTTCAAGTGCACCGGCACATTCGATCTCATCGAGACGCCTCTTAAGTGCTGGTACAGGCAGGGACACGGCACGCTGAACGTGATCGGCGGCATCCAGAATTCCTGCAACGTATTTTTCTCCAACGTCGCCTACCTCATGGGCATCAATGAGGAAGGCCAGTGGTCCGACTCGCTGTCCCTCGGCAAGATCCAGACATACGCCAAGATGTACAATCTCGACCTTGCCTCCGGCATCGAGATCCCGGAAGCGACGCCTTCTGTCACCGATCAGTACGCCGTACCGTCATCGATCGGTCAGGGCACGCACTCCTACACGACGACGCAGCTCGCCCGCTATGTCACCACACTTGCCAACAAAGGCACCAGCTACAATATTTCCCTGATCGACAGGATCACGGATGCGGCAGGCAACCTCATCCAGGATTACTCGCCGACGGTCCAGAGCAAGGTTTCCATCAGTACGAACACGTGGAAGATCATTCACGAAGGCATGCGGGCCGTGATCGCGGACAAAGGTGAATTTGCAGGCTTCCCGCTCGACGTATCCGGCAAGACCGGAACGGCGCAGGAATCCAAGTCCCGTCCGTCCCACGCTCTTTTTATCGGCTTCGTCCCCTCCGGGGATCCGGAGCTGGCTATGGCGATCCGTATCGGTAACGGCTATTCCTCGACCAACGCCATGCTGGTCGGCCGGGATGTCATACAGTACAGATTCGGCCTTGCCGATGAATCCAGCCTGATCACCGGACGCGCTATGTCCGACCTGATTTCCTCTGCGCAGACCGACTAACGAAAGGTTTTTGTCCATGTGGAGACAATATAAACTAAAAGATTACAACTTCAGACTTATTATCTGGCTCCTGGCCCTGTCATCGCTCGGCGTGCTGCTCGTCGGCTCCGCCGAGCCGTCTCTGCAGGGCAGACAGCTGGCAGGCGTCCTGCTCGGCCTCACCATCATGTTCATCATCTCGCTGACGGATTTCTCCTGGATCATGAACTTCTACTGGATCGGTTACGCCTTCAACGTCCTCCTTCTCCTGCTTGTCATCGTCCTTGGCTACAACGCCGGCGGCGCGACGAGATGGATCACGATTGCGGGCCTCCGTTTCCAGCCGGTCGAGCTGACTAAGATCATCCTTGTCGTCTTCTTTTCCAAGTATCTTATGGAAAATGAGAACGAGATCAACACGCCGAGGATGATCCTTAGGACAGCGGGCCTCATCGGTTTCCCCCTGATCCTCGTCTTCCTGCAGCCGGACCTTAAGAATACACTGACGATCACCGTCATTTTCAGTATTCTGTACTATGTCGCCGGACTCAGCTACAAAATCATCGGAGCGGTCCTGACCGTGATCGTCGTTCTCGGCATCGGTTTTATGGCGATCGTCACACAGCCGAATCAGCACCTGATCCGCGATTATCAGCGCCAGAGAATCATGGCGTTCCTGAATTCCGAATCGGATGAGTACAATGACGACACGACGCAGCAGAACAACTCCGTCACAGCCATCGGCAGCGGTATGCTGACCGGAAAAGGCTTAAATAACTCGGACGTTTCTTCTGCCAATAAAGGCAACTTCATCCCGGAAGTCCAGACCGACTTCATCTTTGCGGTAGCGGGAGAGGAGCTCGGCTTTCTGGGGAGCGCGGGCATCATCATTCTGCTGCTCCTCATTGTTCTGGAGTGTCTCATAACCAGCAGAAAGGCGAAAGATCTCTCAGGCAGGCTGCTATGCTGCGGCATTGCCTCCATCGTCGCGATCCAAAGTTTTATCAATATCGGCGTCGCGACGAGAATGCTTCCCAACACCGGAACGCCGCTGCCCTTTGTCAGCTACGGTCTGACTTCTCTCGTCAGTCTGTATATCGGCATGGGAATGGTGCTGAACGTGGGTCTGCAGACCCGCATCCAGGTGGCGAAACACAAGAGACGCAGGAAGGAAGATATGAGGGGGCGGTTATACTATGGCTAATAAGACCAACCTGACGGCTAAGGAACCAAATACTGCGGATCCATCGCGAAAGACCGATGTCGACGCCCTTTGGTCCGATGCGCCTTTGAGCGATCCGGACGAGATCGGCACGGAGGCTTTCGATGAAGTCCCCGGCACGGACGACGCGGACGCTTCGCCGTCTTATACCGGTGCGGAAGATACATCGGACGATCTGGCAGCAGATGCGGAACCGGCGGCGGAAAAGGCAGAAGAACGCGCGGCCAAAAAGAAAAAAAAGCCTGCTGCAGCCAAAAAGAAGAAGGCGGGAAAAAAGGCGGCAGGGAAAAAGACCGCGGCCGGGAAAAAGAAGAAGAAAAAGCCAGGCCGCGTGGCAAAGTCGCTGCGTTACGCCGCTTCAACAATACTTGCCAACATCAAGGCGGCGTTTGCGCGTCTCTTAAAGAATATGCAGCGGAGCAGGCGTGTATTTGCAACCGTCGTTCTTCTTGCGATCTTATTTGCGGGCGTCATCACCGGCCTTACGGCAGTGTATATTATCCACAAATCCGACGATCTGCCCATGCCGATGCTGTACTCCAACGAGACGATGGCCTACCGGTCGACCACGGAAGCTGCGCTCGAAACGGATAAGGCCTTCACCTACAGGATCTGTACGGGAAAAGATGACGTCGGCAACGAGAATATCAATCTCATGGAAGGAGAATCCGGCGCGCTCTTTAATCTCGAAGAACGTGAGATACTCTTTTCCAGAAACATGTACGACCGGATCTATCC
>JAZRKZ010000220.1:0-3280 GCA_045646565.1 Lachnospiraceae bacterium | reverse complement strand
CGGAGGGATGAATGCATGTCCTACCGCAAGACCCGCCAGCAGAGGGATCGTGTAGAACAGAGCGCTTCTGTTCGTCTTCTTGGCCAGTGAGAAAGCAAGGGGGATCAGGATGATCAGACCTGCGTCAAAGAAAACAGGCATAGCGACTACCAGGCCGGTAATGCCGAGTGCCCAGGCCGCTTTTTCATCGCCGAACTTCTTGACCATCGTGACCGCCAGCGTTTGCGCGCCTCCCGATGCCTCCAGTATCGCTCCGAACATAGATCCCAATCCGACCAGGAGGGCGATACCTTTCAGTGTGTTACCAATACCGTCATTGACAGCTGTGATGATATCCGCCAGCGGCATTCCCGCGACGATGCCGATCGAGATCGCGCCGACCAGGATGGCCACCATCGCCTGTACTTTGAATTTAATGATCAACAACAGCAGAATGACCAGACCGATTAAAGCTCCCGCGATCAGTCTTGAGGGCTCCAGAACTACGCCTTCACTCATTTGTTTCTTTCCTTTCTTCCGGACCGCAGCATACCGCCGATTCCGGAACGTTGCCTTCCCCTGAATGTTTTATCTGTATTTTGACATATTGACTGATGCCGGGGAATGAATTGCCTGTTTACATAAGACGTCTGATGTATTATGAATGTATTATATAATATGGCCGCAATATTTACAAGTCGTCTGATGTATATTCCGCCTTTTCAGCAATTTAGACAAAAAAATATGGGATTCCAAACGGAATCCCACTTATTATTTGTCTAATTCACCAGTGCCGCCCCTCAGTTCTCTGTTTTTCCGGCGTTCTGGTCCTCCAGCATGCGCACAATCATCTGACGATTATAGGTCAGGTGCATGATCATCGCGCATCTGGCCCCGACCTGGTCATGCATGGCGATCGAATCCACAATAGCCCTGTGAGTCTCGATCGTCTCATCCAACAGCTCGCGGTGCGTTACGTTCGCAAAGGTATGGACCGCCGAATCGATCAGCGGGACCAGGATCTCCACGACGCGGTTCTTGCTGCACTGCGCGATCATAGTGTGCAGTTCAATATCCTTTGGCACATGGTTCTTGCCGTTGAGATAGATCTCTTCCACCTCGCCGCACAGTCTTTTCAACTCCTGTATTTCCTCTTCAGAGGCGTTCTTGGCCGCATATGCAGCTATTTCCGGCTCGATCATCAGACGTACTTCGAACAGTTCGAGCGCCAGCTGATACTTGTCGTCATACCGGCCGAGGCCCAGCGGATCCTCTTCCGCCGGATAACTGCTGATCACGTAGGTCCCGGAACCGCGGCGCACCTCGAGCATCCCCCGGGACACCAGCCCTTTGACCGCCTCGCGGATCGTGCTTCTGCCTACGCCGAACTTCTCTGCCAGTTCAAATTCATTGGGGATCTTCTCTCCGACAGGGATCGGCTCTTCCTGGATAAACTCGATCAGCTGCTCTTCGATCCGGGATCCCAACAGCTTTTTGTCTTCTTTTATAAACTGATACATATCATTGAACTCATTTGTCATATTACCGGCTCCTGACGCCCGCCTTTGACAGTACATGCATGCGGGCGCAGAAGCATGTCCGTTAATAATAGTATACGTTTCTCATTATGAAACTACAAGTTAATATATTCACAAGAAGGCAAAAAGCATCCTGCTCTATCTCACATAAATCATAGTAATAGTTTATCATACATCTGATGTATTTTGCGTATTTTAGTATTTTTTAACGATTTTGGCGAATATCATCTGCTCATTCTGTACGGACGCAGAAAGAGGGACTGCCGCATTTGTCAAATGCGTCAGCCCCTCTTTATCTGTCACCGCTCTTACTGGTGATCTTCCCCTGTGATATATCTTATGAAAGCGGGATTCACGTAAATTTTGAACGGGCTCATCCCGAGCTCCGGCGCGATCTCCCCGACCTTTTCCACGACGGCATCCGCGCCTTCCGGAAGCGTAAAGGTATGGATCGAGTACTTCCCGGTCCTGTCGTAGATGGTGTTGTCGATCATCTCCTGATACTCATCGTTCAACATCGGCGTGCCGGAGCTGTAGAGCGGCTGCCAGAAGGACTCCGCAAGCAGTTTCGCCGTCACATTCCCATTCTCGTCGACCCTGTCGTCATACTTCTTGGCATAGGTCTCGATCAGGCCGTGGAATTTTTCTTTGTCCTCCGCGCTGTCAAACTCGATCATCAGGTCGTATTCGACGCTGTAGCAGAGATAGCGGCCGTTGTCTGTCTGCTGTACCGCATACGTCGGCGAAGGCTCGGCGGGCGTCCCCCACTCCTTCAGGTATTCATAAATGGAAACTTTGGGCTCGATCTGGATATATGCGTCTATTCCCTCGCTGCGCAGCAGCCCGACCAGCTGGATGGCGTGCTGATAGTCGCTGTGGCTGTATTTGAGCGTATAGGCATCCAGGAACCGGGCGTCGTAACCGGCATATTTGAGTCCGTAGCCTGTGACGATGTCGTCCATTACCAGCTCCGTTCCCACGGCGTCCAGCTCCCAGTTGTCGAAGATGCTCATGCTGTCCAGGGTCGCGCGCATCTCCTCCATCAGGTCAGCATCCGTAACGCGTCCGAGATAGTGGCGCCCTTTTCCCGCGATCTCCAGACAGCGGTACAGGAACGTCTCCACATCGAAAGGCCTGTCCGCCGCGTAGAGATCCAGATCCACAGCGCATGCCACACACGGCACATATTCCTCGTCTGTCAAAATACCGTTCGCCTCGAGCACTTTCGCCGCCTTGTCGGGAGCGGCATCGTTCAGGTAACTCTGCGCCAGTTCATCGAGTCCGGCGAGCTTAATACCCGCTTCGATCACGGCGCCGTCTGACAGCGCTTCCGCCTTGATCGGTTCTCCCCCGACTGCTTTCAGCATTCCGTTCACGCTCTCAAGAGTGATCTCCTGCCCGGGCTCAATGCCGTAATAGTTGAACAGACATCCTTCCGCTTTTTCATGGCCCTCAGTCCCGGCGGGCGCTTCCGTCTCTGCCGCGCTGCCGCCGACGGTCTCCTCGGCTTGCGCCGCACCCGCTTCAGCCGCACCCGCTTCTGCCTCCGTTCCGGCGGGCGCCCCGGCCTCAGCGGGAGCCGCTACCTCTGCTCCGGCGGGCTCCGCCGCGCTCTGCTCCTGTGCCGGGGTCTTATCTGCCGCCGTCCCTGTGCTGTTCCCCGCAGTCTTCGTGCAGCCCGTCATCAGGCATACGATCGCCGCCGCAAGAAACAGAGTGAACATCGGATTTCTTCTTTTACTGCGCATTTCCCTTCCTCCCTG
>JAZRKZ010000219.1:0-2609 GCA_045646565.1 Lachnospiraceae bacterium | reverse complement strand
CACGATCGTTGAGTAGTCGCGACGCTTGTAGAACATACCCATGTCCGCGCCGAGAATGTTCGAGAAGTAGACCGCGCGATCGGTCGCACCCTCGTCCGGGCTGATGACCATGAAGTGATCCTTGTCGAACTCCAGATCCGGAACGGAGCGAAGAAGCGCTTTGAGGAACTGATACGTCGGCATGAAATTATCAAAACTTGTCAGCGGAATCGCGTCCATGACGCGGGGATCATGCGCATCGAATGTAATGATATTGGAAACGCCGTACTGCTGAAGCTCTTTGAGGGCGAGCGCGCAGTCCAGAGACTCACGGCCCGAGCGTCTGTGCTGGCGGCTCTCATAGAGGAACGGAAGAATGACGTTGACTCTGTGGGCTTTGCCGCTGGCAGCGGAGATGACGCGCTTCAGATCCTGGAAATAATTATCCGGGGACATATGATTGATACGGCCGCAGACTCTGTAAGTCACCGTATAGTTCGTAACGTCCGCGATAATGTAGAGGTCCGTGCCGCGGATAGATTCGCTCAGCTTGACCTTGCCTTCACCTGTGCCGTAACGGGAATATTTCACGTCGAGCAGATAGGTCGGTTCGATATAACCGGGGATGAGTTCGGCATCCTTGCGGTCATGGGCAAGCTGTTTTCTCGATTTTACTATGTAGTTGTCAACCGGTTTCGCAATTTCGTGGCTTCCTCTGAGATAGCAGATCTTAAGGGGAGCTACCGGCATTGGTGTTTTCTGATTCTCAGTAACTGACATTGTATTCCTCCGGAATTTTTGACATTTCAGCTCGTTGTGCCATGATTATTTTATATCACAAATAGAGAAACATCACAAGGGCAGATGTGCACGGAACGAGAGCAGTTTACAAATGCGCTTTTAAATGCTATTCTTTATAGTTGTCGGAATATCTAAAAGTCTCACTTTAACGCAGCATTCATTAAGGACGGCGCACCTCAATGCATAAAGAAGGACACAAAATCAAAAAAGTCCTCCCGGGAGGCATCGCGGAGGAAATGGGCGTTCTGCCCGGCATGAGCGTACTCAGGGTGAACGATGTGGAGCCCGAGGACATTTTTGATTACCAGTACCTGATGGAAGACGACTTTGTGACAGTCCTCATCCGCGAACTGGACGGAACAGAAACGCTCCTTGAAATCGAGAAGGATCCGGACGAGGATTTCGGGGTCGAATTCGAAAGCTCCCTCATGGATGATTATAAGCATTGCAGCAACAAATGCATTTTCTGCTTCATCGATCAGATGCCCAAGGGTATGCGGGAGACGCTGTACTTCAAGGATGATGATTCGAGACTCAGCTTTCTGCAGGGCAACTACGTCACGCTGACCAACATGAAGGATAAGGACATTGACCGGGTCATCCGCTATAATATGGAGCCGATCAATATCTCGATCCACACGACCAACCCGTCTCTCAGGTGCAAAATGCTCGGCAACCGGTTCGCAGGCAGCATCTTTCCGAAGGTCAGGCGGCTGGCGGACGCCGGCATCACGATGAACGGGCAGATCGTCCTCTGCAGAGGCATCAACGACGGCGACGAGCTCGACCGCTCGATCCAAGATCTGGCCGCCTACCGGCCGGCCATGCGAAGTGTCTCCGTCGTTCCTGTCGGACTCACCAAATTCAGGGAGGGGCTGACAAAACTTCTTCCATATGATAGAGAGTCCGCCGGGGAAGTGATCGATCTCATCGAGTCCTGGCAGAAGAAGCTCGCGGGCGACGGCGTAAATCCGGCTTTCCCCCACTTCGTCCATGCATCCGATGAATGGTATATCCTGGCAGGCCGGAAGCTGCCGGAGCCTTCCCACTACGACGGCTATGTCCAGCTCGAGAACGGCGTCGGCATGGTAAAGCTCATGGAGACGGAAATCGATGAGGAGCTTCAAATCCTCGGCGCAAGAGACGACATCGGCGGGTTCCTTCACGAGCGGACTGTCACGACGATCTGCGGGAAGTTGGTGGAGCCGTATATGCGGCTATTTGCAGAAAAAGTCATGAACGTTTTTCCCATGATCCGAATTCATGTAAAATCGATTCGGAACGACTTTTTTGGTGATTCGATCACAGTCACCGGACTCATCACGGGGCAGGACCTGATCGCGCAGTTAAAAGAGGAGATGCAGACGCACTCGCTTGGCGAGGAAATCCTCATTCCCGTCAATATGCTGCGCAGCGGCGAAACGGTCTTTCTGGACGACCTGACCGTAAGCGATGTTGAAGATGAAATCGGAATCCCGGTCGGGACTGTCTGGTCCGGCGGAGACGAATATGTACGCAGCGTGCTCGGCCTCCCGCACAAGACCGACGGCCACAGGCAAACATACGAAAGCTGGGAAGACAGCTGATTTAAGAATGGAGTGAATATATGAGTAAACCTATTGTAGCAATTGTCGGCAGACCGAATGTCGGCAAGTCAACGCTGTTCAATGCACTGGCCGGCGAGAACATATCGATCGTAAAAGACACGCCCGGCGTCACACGCGACCGGATCTACGCGGACGTCAACTGGGTCGGTTATGATTTTACGCTGATCGATACCGGCGGTATTGAGCCGGAGTCGGATGATGTGCTGCTTCGGCAAATGCGTG
>JAZRKZ010000218.1:0-5058 GCA_045646565.1 Lachnospiraceae bacterium | reverse complement strand
TTATGGAAGAGAACAAAATCATGAATGAAGAAGAAATCGTCGAAGAAGTCGAAGCTGTCGAAGAAGCAGCTGTAGAAACCGCCGAAGAGGCTGCAGAGGAAGCAGCCCCGGAAACTGTCGAAGAGGCTGAAGAAGCAGCTCCGGAAGAAGAAAAAGAGACAGCAGCAGATGCACTGGATGAGATCCAGAGAGCTGCCGAGGCCACCGTTGAGGAATTAAAGACCGCAGCAGATGAGATTGAAAAAGCAGCCGGAGAAACAGCTGAAGATTTAAAGACTGCGGCAGATGACATCGTGGCAAAAATCAAGGCTCTGGTCAAAGATGGCAATGTGACCTTTATCCGTATCCGCAAAAACGATACCGTCGTTCTGAACCTGCCGATGACAGTCGGCATCATCGGAACAGTCCTGGGTCTTGCGGCTGCACCGTGGGCAATCATCCTCGCCACCATCACGACCATTGGTCTTAAATGCACAGTCGAAGTGGAAAAGAAGGACGGTTCGATCATTCTGATTCACGGAAATAACAAGCAGGACAAATAAAAATCACAGACCCATGTGAGTCAGAGGACGTATCCTCTGACTCATTTTTTTCGTATTTCATCCGGGCTTTTTACCCATTGACTCAGTAGGTCTGTCGGTTTATTATAAAATAAAAGACAGTATCGATCTGCCGGAAAGGAGGTTTTCTTATGAAATCCTTATTGATCAAAGACACGACCAGGCAGGAACGCGAAGCGATCATCAGCAGCTCCCTGGACTGCGGTGGAGGGTGCGAAAACTGCTCCTCCTGCTGGCTTGGAGGCGGAAATCCCTGGGACATTTATCAGGATTATATAGACGGTAAGCGCGAACTCAGAGAGATAAACATGAGCTATATGGAGGAATACCGTCAGGGAAGAAAAATTTTGTAGCAAGGAGCAGCCATGAACAAAGCGCCCTAAATTGAAACTTCGACAACCGGAGAACGCCGGCCGGCGCACTTTTACGGATGTCTCCCGCGATTACAGGTGGGCGGAAGCGGAATCGAGCGCCTGCGCTCTCTCAAGGTCCGCGTAGACGCCGTCTTTAGCCAGCAGCTGCTCGCGGGTACCCTGTTCCGCGATAATGTGATCTTTCACGACAGCGATCCGGTCGGCATCGTGAACCGTGGAAAGGCGGTGCGCGATGACGATGCAGGTCTTTCCCCGCGAGAGCTCATCGAGGCTTAGCTGAATCTCCTTTTCCGTCACGCTGTCCAGAGCACTGGTCGCTTCATCAAGGATCAGGATCGGCGGGTTTTTGAGAAAAACGCGCGCGATGGAGATTCGCTGCTTCTGTCCGCCGGAAAGGACGATCCCGCGTTCTCCCACAAAACTCTGATAACCTTCCGGCATCTTCAGGATATCTTCGTGGATCCTGGCCAGACAGGCTGCCCGGATGACCTCCTCATCCGTCGCATCGGGACGCCCATACCGGATGTTGTCCATGACCGTGCCGGCAAACAAAAAGACGTCCTGCTGAATAATTCCGATACTGCGCCTCAGGCTCTCCTGCGTCAGGTCACGCACATCGTATCCGTCCACAAGAATCCTTCCGCCCGTCACATCATAAAACCGCGGGATCAGGTGGCACATAGTGGTCTTACCGCCCCCGCTGGAACCGACAAGAGCGACAGTCTCCCCGGGATGAATCGTCAGGCTGACATCATCTAGCACCTGCGTCCCATCCTGATAATGGAAAGAGACATGATCAAATGTAATCTCCCCCCGGACCTCACCCGGACTAAGCACCTTCGCATCCGGCGCATCCTCGATCTCCGGCTTTGTGCGCATCAGTTCCAGGAACCGGTCAAAACCCGCCATACCCTGCGTATAGATCTCCATGAACTGCATGAGCTTTCGGATCGGAGCCGTGAAGGCCGAGACATAGAGCGTAAAGGTGATCAGATCAATATAGTTCATGGATTCCTTCATGATGAGATATCCGCCCATCGTGATCACCGCTACCTGCATGAGACCGACCGCCGCCTCGACGCCGGCGTTGAACCGTCCCATTGCCCGATAAAAATCGACCCTGCTCTTCTTAAAAGCTTCATTAGCCTGTTGGAACTTGCTGTCCTCTGCGGCTTCATTTGCAAATGCCTTGGAAGTGCGGATCCCTGAAATCCCGCTCTCGATCGCCGCGTTGATCTCTCCGGTCCTCTGCTTCACCTCCCGGTTCGCGCGCTGCATGTTGATGCGCTGCCGCAGGCCGAACACCACGCAGGCCGGCAGCAGGATGATCAGAACAAGAGTCAGCCTCCAGTTGACGGTAAACAGAATCGCGAGCGCACCGATAAGCGTCAGCGAACAGGTAAGAATATTCTCCGGCCCGTGGTGCGCGAGCTCCACGATCTCGAACAGATCGTTGGTCACTCTGCCCATGAGGACGCCCGTCCGGTTCCTGTCAAAAAAACTGTACGACAGGTCCTGCATATGCATGAACACATCCCGCCGCATGTCGGCTTCGACCATCGTCCCCATCTGATGCCCGATCACCGTGACCAGATACATACACATCGCGCGCAGCAGATAAGCGATGAACACGATGGCCATCACACTGAAGAAGACCATGAACAGCCCCTGCGGCAGAAGCGCGCGCATCGACCAGCGCGACACCAGCGGAAAGATCAGGTCCACCATAGCGACCCCGATCGACAGGCACATATCCACTGCAAATGCAGCCCCGTGCGGCCGGATATACGCGGAAAATACGGAAAGCCGCGACCGGCTGTAATCTATTCTTTCTTTCATAAACAGGATCCTTTCAATATCATAAACGACTCTTTTTCCTTCTGACGATCAGCAAGGCAGCAAGGAGACCTGCCGGGACCATCATGACGACCGCCCACAGTACGATAGGATTTTCGTCAGCTGTTTTCGGACTCTCCGCATTATAAGAAGCATCCGCCTTGCCATCCGATTTCGACGAGTCCGAAGCAGCAGGCGTTTTTGCAGATGACGGTGCTTTTGTCGGATCCGGCGTCTGTGCGGAAGCCGGCTCCTCGTACGCGCGGTTGATATAATGCGGCTCCGTATCGATATAGAGGGCCCCGCCGCTGCCTGCAGCTTCCCGGGAAAGCACGGCAAATGCGCCCTCATTATCGACAATGTCGCTGCTGATCAGCCTGGCTGTTGAATTCCACGCGCAGAACGGATTCGACATCCCCCCGGCGGAGACCCGGTCTGTCGTGGCAATGTAATCGCTGATCGCGACACGCAGGGTCTTGTCTTTCCAGCCTTCGGTCCATTTTCCATTTGCATAAACAGTCTGCCCGTCATAAGTGACGATCGCATGCACTGTCTCGTCTGAATAATAGCAGTCGATACCCGTCATCTGCGACAGCAGCGTCATTCCTCTGTCCGTCAAAGAATACTGAAGCGCAGTCAGAAACTCATCGTAGGTGATCTCATAGCAGTATATTTTGTTATTGAATGGGAACATAGTATAAATATCGGACAGTGTGATGCCTCTTTTTCCCTCCTTCTTCCGGACCACGAAATCAGTCCGGATCCCGCCGTTGTTTACAAAACACACGTCCGCATCGACAATTCTCGACATGATTGAAGTCATCCAGTTGCCGCAAGTCGTCGAGCGTTCGCCGCTCTCCGGGAGATAGACGTACCGCTCGGCCGATGTAGTAATGTACCCGATCTCCGTTTTCAGTATATCCGACAGGGCTTCGATCACTTCGTCTGTCACCGCTACGATTGCGTGGTCGAGATCGTCCGCATTTTCCTGTGTATTAGTCAGTCGGGAAGTATCTTCTGTCACGGGAACCGTCTTCGCGTCAGAAACCCTCTCAAAGACCGGCGCCCCATCCTGCATACCGAATACCAGCTCGCAATAGGCGTAGGCCGATCCCTGACTTGCCGGCTGGATATAGCAAAGACCCTTCTTGTTTTCGCCAATGGTATTTTGATGCGTGTGTCCTCCCAGCACAAGGTCAATAACGGTATCCTCGCCGACCGCTGCCGCCACAGCGGATGCGTCGTCGTGAGCCAGCAGGATCGTCGCGTCGCACATTCCCGATGACTCGAGCTCTGCCGCAATAGCATTTACTCTGTCATAATCGGGCGATACGGTATACCCCTGTCCCGTAAAACGCTCATACATGATCGAGGAGCCATAATTTCCTGCAAATCCAATCACGCCGACCCTCACACTGATCTCGTTACCCGCTTTGTCCGCCGCTGTCTTATTGAGTATGATGTATTCGTGCGCAAAGGGGATTCTTTCGCCGTTTTGATACAGATTGGAGACAACTACCGGTATGGAATTCTCGCCGCTTTTCCCTCCGATCGTATAATCCATCATGGTCCGGTCCGGATCGACCGTATTTTCGATCCCCCAGTCAAACTCATGATTTCCTATAGTGACGGCGTCATATCCCATAATCATATAGGCTGCTGAGATCGGCGCCCCGTTCATGAGATTTGACATTGTATTCCCCTGATAGATATCTCCGCCGTCCAAAAGCACCGCGAGATCCTTGCGGGAATCCGCTCCGTATCCTCTGACATCCCAGACTTTATCGGATATATACGCGAGCAGATACTGCGGATCGTTTCCGGATGCATCCGCCAGGTATCCGTGCGTATCAGACGTCTCAAACACCGGAAGACAGTAATATGTCTCCTCATCGGCAAAGACAGTCTGCCCGCCGATGAACATCGACAGCAGAAGAACAAGAGATGACAGGATCAGAATATTTCTTTTCATGGCTATTTCCCTTCTAAATTAAATCAGCTTCAGGATGCAGAACGCCTGGGCTAATGAGATCCTGATCCTCACGATTGCTTCTCATCAGCACATTTTGATTATATCATTGTTAATCTCCTCTTTTCCATTCTTTAATCACAGTAGCAAATACGCCGCTGTTGTTATAAAATAAAAGTGGTCAGGGTGTCAAAAGTAACATGAATCACCTAATCCCTCACACATCATGATATAATGGAGATATCGAAAGTGAGGGCTTACGTATGTCATTTAAGACTAACCAGTTTCAGCAGTTAAATCTAAATGATAGCTATATAAA
>JAZRKZ010000217.1:0-4284 GCA_045646565.1 Lachnospiraceae bacterium | reverse complement strand
GGGGCAGAAAATCATGAGTGGGTTCGTGTGCAGGGGCAGAAAATCATGAGTGGGTTCGTGCGCGGGGGCAGAAAATCATGAGTGAGTTCGTGCGCAGGGGCAAAGCAACTTATTTTGAGATTTGGAGCAACAAAGTTGCCTATTTTGAAGAAAATAGTTGCCTATACGATGAAAAGGCAACATTTTATAACAAAATAGAAGAATTTGCTGCCTTTGCCTTGGAGAAAGGCAACAAAAGATATGAATTTCTAAATGATTAATTGCTTTTGATTTTTAAAAGCAACTAATGATCTCATATCAGCGGAATGAGTTGCTTCTGCGATGATTCCTATGAAGCTTATATGCGTGAAAGGCAACTCAAAGAGCCAAGTTTGGTCCATATAGTTGCCTTTGATTAAAAAAGGCAACTAAAACCATTTAAAAAGCTGAAAAAGCGGCCTCCGCCCAGAAAGAAAAGGCGGCAGGCACGCTTTGAAAGAAGAAAAGGCGGCAGGTACGCTTTGAAAGAAGCCAGGCGGCAACGCCGCCCAGAAAGATGATAAGGCGGTCACCCCGCCCTGAAAAAGGAGGCAATCATGATCAATCTGACAATCAATGAACAGGGACTTAAGCACAATATCGAACGCGCCAGAAGAAACAACATCATCATCCCGACAATCGTCCAGATGAGGAACCCGGAGCTCATTCCGGAGCCGATTCTTGAGGGCTTAAAGAGCGTCGGCCTCTGGGACGTCAATCCCCTCAATCTGTTCCGAATCACATGGAAGAATGAGCAGAAGGAGAGCGGCGGTCTCTTCCACGGACCGAACTATATTGTTCTGCCGTCGGAGCTTACGGGCGTGAAACCCAAAATCATCTGCATGATCGGCAAATGGTTCCCCACCGGCTGCCACAAAGTCGGCGCCTCCTTCGGCTGCCTTGTTCCGGAGCTCGTCACCGGTAAGTTCGACTCGGACTATCACAAGGCTGTATGGCCGTCCACAGGCAACTACTGCCGCGGCGGCGCGTTCAACTCAAAGCTCCTTGACTGCTATTCCGTCGCGATCCTGCCGGAAGGCATGAGCCGCGAGCGCTTCGACTGGCTGAAGACGATCGCCAGCGAGATCATCGCGACGCCGGGCTCCGAGTCCAACGTCAAGGAAATCTTCGATAAGACTCATGAGCTCTCACAGCAGCCCGAATGCATGACCTTCAATCAGTTCGAGCAGATGGGCAACTACATGTGGCATTACAACGTGACTGGCAATGCGATCGCGGAGGCGTTTGAGGAAATGAAGGGTGAGGGCATGAAACTGGCCGGCGTCATTTTCACATCCGGTTCCGCAGGCACGATGGCAGCGGGCGACCGCATCAAGGACCTGTACCCGACCGCGAAAGTCGGCGTTGGCGAAGCGCTCCAGTGCCCGACACTGCTCGACAACGGCTTCGGCGCTCACCGCATCGAAGGCATCGGCGACAAGCATGTGCCGTGGATCCACAATGTAAAGAACACGGATCTGGTCGTAGATATCGATGATGAAGATTCCCAGAAGCTCCTGCGTCTCTTCAACGAGCCGGTCGGCCGCGCTTATCTGAAGGAGCAGGGCGTCGATCCGGAACTTGTCGATCTTCTCAGCTACTTCGGTATTTCCGGTATTGCAAATATGCTCTGCGCCATCAAAATGGCTAAATACTATGAGTTCACAGAGAACGATGTCATCGGCACAGTCATGACCGACTCGGCTGACATGTATCAGTCAAGAATCAAAGAGCTGCAGGATGAGGACGGCGAGTACACACATGAGATGGCAGCGATCGATTATCATACACATATTCTCGGCGAGAAGACCGACAATATGATGGAGCTTCGCTACACAGACAGGAAGCGCGTCCACAACCTCAAGTATTACACATGGGTCGAACAGCAGGGCAAGACTTCTGAGGAACTCAATGCGCTCTGGTATGACACAGAGCATACATGGGATGAAGTTAAGGCGGAAGCGGATAAGGTCGATGAACTGATCAATGCGTTCAACGAGGAAACCGGACTTCTTAAGAAACTTTAATGGCCTGCATAAGGGTGGGTCTTTATCCGCTGAGATGAAAGGCAACTGTGAGACCTTGAATATGGGTCTAAAGTTGCCTTTATCTGAATCGTTGAGAGTGTATAGGGATTCAGTTTAAAGTTCAGTCAGACAGCGCTGCCTCTACTTCCTCGCCAGGTTATTCAGGCGGGACTAAAGGATGCGGGATTCAGATTATCAGGCTATGGCACCATAATACGAGTAGGAGAAACAAAATGAAGAATGTGATTGGCGCAAGATGTACCATTTGCGGAAACATGGTCGAAGCGACGCCGGAAGTGACAGTCTGCCCGAAGTGCGGCGGCATTTTGGATATCGAGTATAATTATGATTACATTAAGTCAAAATTGACGCCTTACGAGCTCATGGACCGCGAGGATCCTACGATGTGGCGTTATATGGAGTTCCTGCCGGTCGAAGGAAGAGGAAAACTTCCGAAGCTGCGCGTCGGTATGTCGCCGTTCTATAAGGCGGACCGGCTCGCGGAAACGCTGGGGCTCAACACGCTGTATATCAAGGACGACGGAATCAATCCCACCGCATCCCTGAAGGACAGAGCTTCCGCGATGGCAGTCGTCAAGGCGGAGGAAGCCGGCAAGAAGATCATCGCGTGCTCATCCACCGGCAATGCAGCAAGCTCCCTGGCCGGCAACGCGGCTGCGGCAGGTATGAAGACCTATATCTTTGTGCCGTCGCGTGCGCCAAAGGGCAAGGTGGCCCAGCTCATGATGTTCGGTGCGACGGTCATTTCCGTCCAGGGGACCTACGAGGATACGTTCCGCCTGTCCGCGGAAGCAATCGACCGCTGGGGCTGGTACAACAGGAACGCAGCCATTAATCCTTACTTAATGGAAGGAAAGAAGACGGTCGCTCTTGAGATCGCCGAGCAGCTGAACTTCAAGATGGCCGATTACGTCGCCATTTCTGTCGGTGACGGCTGCACGATCGCCGGCCTCTGGAAAGGTTTCAAGGACATGTACGCCGCGGGCTTCATCGACAGGCTGCCGCGCATTATCAGCGTGCAGGCTTCCGGATGCTGCCCGATCAATACAGCCGCAGCGGCCGGAAAAGAAGAGTGGTCGCCGCAGCCGGAGAACACGATTGCCGACTCCATCGCGGTCGGCGTGCCGAGAAATCCGATCAAGGCGATCCGCGCGATTCACGAGTCGAACGGCATCTGCGTCAATGTCTCCGATGAAGAGATCCTTGCAGCCATGCGCCTGCTCGGCAGAACACAGGGCGTGTTCGCGGAGCCCGCAGGGGCGACAGGAACAGCCGGCGTGAAAAAGGCCATCGAGCTTGGCCTCATCGAGAAGGACGCTTCGGTCGTCAGTGTCGTCACCGGCAACGGCCTCAAGGATGTCAACAACGCCATCCGCGCGGCGGGCGAGCCGATTTCGATTGCGCCGGAGATGGATTTGCTGCTTGAGGCGCTTCCGGAGCTTAAGTGATGCGGCAGTTTGGGTGTGCAGGATTTGCGGCTGCTTGCATGTGCATGAGATGCAGTTGCTTGGGTATGCATGAACTGAACAATTGTGCTGTGAAATAACATAGTTCCTATAAAAAGAAGGAGCAGGGGTTCAATACGAGCCCAGGCTCCTTCTTTTTGTAGCACCAACCCGGCAGAGCGGGCCGTGCTCGCACGAGCAAGCTCTGGGGGCGTCCGAACACGGAGCACGAAGTGCGGAGTGTTCGCGGTGCGAAAATCGAGTAGGGGGATTCCACCTACTCGATTTTTTTTGTGCCCTCTTCCCGTCTAGGGTGGTCTTTGGTAAGCGCATAACTGTGTAAAACCTGTGAGCTTTGGAGTGAATAACAGCTTCAAGTACTAAAAAACATTGAATGTATCAGCAAAATGAGATATATGCATAATGGCATCAATCTGCACACAATGAATAAATTACACAACCTTTACACAGAATTATAAGAATTATGCATTACATGGCTGTTGGGGGGTATGACACCAAAAAAAGCACCGGGTTCCCGATGCCTACATTACTTACTATTATCTGTTTTCTTTTTGCGCCTTCTGTTTCCACAGAGGGACATAAGTTCCTTTTTTATAATCCTCATAATGATGAGTCAACTACCCACGACCTAAAGGTCATGGGCTTGTAACTGCCCAGTCGTAGTAACGGCTTATGCCTCCGACCTTTAACCCCGGTAGATATTGCTATCTAAAGTGGCGTTACATCATAGGGTGGCTGACAGCACCCTTTAC
>JAZRKZ010000216.1:0-2011 GCA_045646565.1 Lachnospiraceae bacterium | reverse complement strand
ATCATGATGAATGCATGTACCTCGGAGCAGGACGGTTTCTCCATTTAGCATAAGCCCTCTGTTCCTGCTCAGGGAAAGCGTCCTGATTCCAAAGGAAGTCGTTTCCGTATCCCTGACCTCACGGCTTTCGCTGTTACGGTTTCTGAGCTCTGCCCGCAGATGGTACAGGGCATGCGTCTCCGTACTCCAGAGAGCCGGATCCTCCACGATAAGGCGCTGCCGGCAATTTTTTTCATTTCCCGGAAACAGTGTCATAGTTCGAACTGTCCGACAGATCGGCTGCTCTTTTTCATCACAGATTGTCAGGACAAGCTCCAGATCTTCCGTCTTAGGCGATTCGTTTCTGACCGACACGTTGGCTTCCAGTACGGCTTCTCTGTCCGTGATTTCTTTTGTAACCACGCTGCTTTTCCCTTCAGGGATATAGACCCTGTCGGAAATCAGCAGCCAGACGTCCCGGTATATTCCTGCGCCGCTGTACCAACGGCTGTCCCTGTATTGTCTGCAGACCACGCGGATCTCATTTTCACCATCCCTCAAGAAAGGATCCGCATCGATGGTAAAGGGGATATACCCATTCATACAGGAGCCTGCGTACATACTGTTTATATAAACTTTCGACGCCGAATAGACCCCTTCGAAAAGGAATTGCAGTTTTTTACCTTCCCACTCCGGCTGAAAACGGAACTTTTTCTTGTATTCGTAGGAAGCATACGGATAGTAACCTGTATTTCTGCCGCCGGGAAGGTCCTTTACTCTTTCCTCGTGGATCATGGCGTCATGCGGGATCGTAACCTCACAAAAAGGCTCCACCGGCGTACTGGCAAATTCATAGCTCTGGTGTGCGTAAAACCATTTTTCATGAAATCTGATTTTCTCCATGATGATTCTCCTTTACCGATCGTGTCTCACTCGCTTTCCTCTCCGCCTTAATATGCGGGGCTTCCTGTATACACCAATTATACACGTTTTTCCTGGGAATGGGCATCGCGAAAGATAACTGAATCTATTTTAAAAGCACGAGAATGCGCCGGCATCGTTCGACCGCCATGCGGTCGCCTTGACTTTCTGTTTCGCTATAGTAAAATTAAAACAGCAGCGTCAGTTTTCGAGAACTAAAGTCACTCGTTTTGTGCGATGAAACATCAGGAGAACCAATATGAAATATGATTTTACAACCATCATGGACCGCCGCGGGCACGATGCCCTGGCTGTGGACGCAATCGGGAAGCCAGGTACATTCGCACCGGGAGCACCTGACCCCGGATTTGACGCGATCCCGATGTGGGTCGCGGATATGAACTTCCCTGTGCTCCCCGCCATCCAGAAAGCCATCATAAAGCGGACAGAGCACCCTGCCTTCGGCTACTTCGAGACGAGGGACGAGTACTATGACTCTATCATCAAGTGGCACAGCATTCGCAACAATGTCAGCGGACTCACAAGAGAAGCCATAGGCTATGAGAACGGTGTGCTCGGCGGCGTTGTCAGCGCTCTCGGAGTGATCTGCTCGAGAGGTGACAGCGTGCTGGTCCACTCTCCGACCTACATCGGTTTCACCGGAACGTTGAAGAATAATGGCTACAACATTGTGCTGAGCCCGCTTGAGATCGATGAGGGCGGTGTCTGGCGGATGAACTTTGAGGACATGGAAAAGAAAATCCGCGATAACCACATACATGCAGCCATCTTCTGCTCGCCTCACAATCCGTGCGGCAGAGTCTGGGAGAAGCAGGAACTGCTCGAAGCCTACCGCCTGTTCGAGAAATATGATGTGACTGTCATCAGTGACGAGATATGGTCAGATATCATTCTTAACGGTAACAGCCATATCCCTGCCCAGAGTGTGAGCGAGTACGCGAAGATGAACACGGTCGCTCTTTATGCTCCCTCCAAGACCTTCAATCTGGCAGGTCTCATCGGCAGCTACCACATTATCTACGACCCGCGCCTCAGGGACCGCGTGCGCAAGGAATCATCGCTGTGTCATTACAACAGCATCAATGTCCTG
>JAZRKZ010000215.1:0-11649 GCA_045646565.1 Lachnospiraceae bacterium | reverse complement strand
GACGACGGCCAGACGGCGATCTGCTTCATGGGCCACGGCACGGAAGCGGCGTCCAACGAGGTCTACGCCAAGATGCAGGATGTGCTGACGCAGGGCGGATACGAGCATTACTATGTCGGCACGGTCGAGGCGAAGCCGTCCCTTGAGGACGTGATCGCGTCTGTAGAAAGCGGCGAGTACAAGAGAGCCGTCCTTATGCCGCTCATGGTCGTCGCGGGTGACCACGCGAACAATGATATGGCGGGCGACGAGGAAGGTTCCTGGAAGACAGAGTTCGAGAAGGCCGGATACAGCGTGGAGTGCATCCTGGAGGGCCTTGGCCAGCTTCCGGATATCCAGAAGCTGTATGTGGAGCACGCACAGGAGACGGTGGCGAACGCAACTGCATAAACGTCACCTGCAGATCGGCGCGGCGATGAACGCAGTATCGTTCACGCCGGCGGGAGGTAGGAATGAGAAATTCATATGTCATACGGATCCTTGCAGCTGCGGCTGTCATCGGCATGCTTGCGGGATGCCAGGGTCCGAAGGCCGGAGATGCGGCAGCGGTCGAGAGTACTGCCGGAGCGACGCAGATCGCCGCTTCGCCGGCGGCGGAGAAGGCAGAGGCTGCCGGGACGAAAGCGGAAAGCGGCGGGGCGGACCGGTCTCAGGCGGCAGATTCGAGGATCGCGGCTGCCTCTGAGATGGCGGCGGTGGAGTCCGTTGTGGAGGACTGGATGGTCCCTGTGACTGTCGACAGCCTTGTGGAGGGAACGTATCCCGTGACCGTGGCTTCGAGTTCTTCCATGTTCAGTATTGTGTCCGCGGAGCTTACTGTAAACGGGGATCACATGTACGCTGCGCTGAAAATGAAAGGCACGGGCTATCAGTACCTCTTTATGGGAACGCCCGAGGAGGCGGTGGGTGCCGGTGAAAAAGAGTATCTGCCGTTTGCGGAAAATGCAGATGGGTCTCACACGTTCACGATCCCGGTCGTAGCACTTGACCAAGGTTTCGACTGCGCTGCTTTCAGCAAGCGCAAGGAGAAGTGGTACGCAAGGACGCTTGTTGCGCGCTCCGACTCACTGCCGGCATCGGCGTTTAAGAAGGAAGCGCTGACGACGGCGGTGGACCTTGGCCTATCGGACGGAACATATACGATCGACGTCAGCCTTTCCGGGGGATCCGGACGCGCTTCCCTCAAGTCGCCGGCAAGCCTCCGGATCGAGGGGGACAGCGCGGTCGCGACGATCGTCTGGAGCTCTTCAAACTATGACTATATGATCGTCGACGGTCAGAAATATGAGCCGGTGAGCGTGGAGAACGGGGCGGTATTCGAAATACCGGTCGTCTGTTTTGACAGGCCGATGCGGGTCATCGGCGACACGACGGCGATGAGTAAACCTTATGAGATTGAGTATGTGCTTGTATTTGCATCTGAAACAATACAGTAGATTGACGATGACAGCTGCCGCAGTTTGTGCGGCAGTTTGTCTTATAGCCTGCGGCGGTGCGGAGACCGGGGACGCGGCTTCCCCTGCAGAAAGCCGGGCCGGGATCGCAGCTTCGGATAGCGCAGCGGGCACGGCGTGGGCGGATATGAAGCCGGACCGCAGCATGGAGCTTGTCTACGCGGATCAGTTCTCCGTGGAGTATTACGGGGACGTCTGCGAGCTTGTCACGATCGAGGGGACCGGCAGATATCTTATCGTTGAGGAAGGGCAGACGGTCCCGGACGGGCTCCCTGCTGATGTGACCGTGATCCGGAAGCCTCTTTCGAACGTGTATCTGGCGGCGTCTTCCGCCATGGACTTTGTGGATGCGCTTTCGGCCACGCAGGCGGTCACGATGACCAGCACGAAGAAGGAGGACTGGAGCATCGCGTCGGCTGTCAGCGCCCTGGACAGCGGCGATATGATCTATGTCGGCAAGTACAGCGCGCCGGATTACGAGGCTCTTCTTATGGAGGAGTGCAGCCTTGCCGTTGAGTCGACTATGATCTATCATACGCCGGAGGTGCGCGAGAAGATCGAATCGCTTGGCGTTCCGGTCCTCATCGAGCACTCGAGCTACGAGTCTCACCCGATCGGCCGCACGGAGTGGATCCGGCTGTACGGCCTGCTTTTCGACAGGGAGAAAGAAGCGGAGAGCTTTTTTGAAGAGCAGCGGCGGATCGCTGAGGAAGTGATTGCGGAGACCCATGGGGCCGGGAACGAAGACAGGAAAACCGGGAATACAGAGACAAAGAAGGAGGATACAGGCGCCTTTGACAAGGAGGCTTCGGACATGGCGGCAAGACCGACAGCTGCCTTCTTCTATATGACCTCTTCCGGTCTGGCAAATGTCCGCAAGACGGGCGATTACGTCGCCGAGATGATCCGTCTTGCCGGCGGCACGTATGTGCCCGATCTGCCCGGGACGGAGTCGGAGAACGCCCTGTCGACCATGAATATGCAGATGGAAGATTTCTATGCCGGCTGCGTCGACGCGGACATACTGATCTACAACGCGACAATCGACGGCGGACTTAATACAATCGACGACCTCCTTGATAAGAGCCCGCTCTTTGCGGACTTTAAAGCAGTGAAGCGCGGCAATGTCTGGTGCAGTGAGCAGGATATGTTCCAGCACACGACGGCATCCGCCGGGATGATCCGGGAGATGCATCTCCTCATCACGGGGAGAACGACGGAGGACTTTGCCTATTTCCACAGAGTTTCAACGCAGCAGCCGGGGACAAATGATGAATGAGAACAAGAGAATCCTGAAAAGTTTCATATTGCTCATTGCCGCCCTGCTTGCGATGGTGATCTTTAATGCGGCAAATGGCACCAGAGCGGTCGCCGTGGCCGATCTCCCGGCGATTTTGTTCGGGGGCGCCGGGGACGCTGCAGAGCGCAGCATCATCTGGAGTATTCGTCTGCCGCGGATCGTTTCTGCTGCCATGCTCGGCGGGGCGCTGGCCGTCTCCGGATTCCTGCTGCAGACATTTTTCAATAATCCGATCGCCGGACCGTTCATTCTGGGCATTTCGTCGGGATCGAAGCTGGCAGTCGCGCTGGTCATGATCATTTCGCTGGGGGCAGGCTGGCATCCCGGCTCGGTGGCTATGGTCGCCGCCGCCTTCGTCGGCTCGCTGGCTGTCACAGGCTTCATTCTGGCGGCGTCGCAGCAGGTACAGCGGATGAGCGTGCTCATTATATGCGGCGTTATGGTGGGGTATGTGTGCTCTGCCGTTACGGAGATCGTGGTGACATTTGCAGATGACTCCAATATCGTTAACCTTCACAACTGGTCGCTCGGGACATTTTCCGGATCCGACTGGAACGATGTCCTCGTGTCAGGCTGCATTGTCGCTGCCGGAGTCATTGCGTCGTTCCTTCTGTCAAAGCCGATTGGAGCCTATCAGCTCGGCGAATCCGCAGCGAGGAGTCTCGGCGTCAATGTCATGCGCCTTAGGATCGCGATCATTCTCATATCCAGCCTTCTTTCGGCAGCGGTGACGGCCTATGCGGGTCCCATCTCCTTCGTCGGCGTCGCCGTGCCGCACCTTATAAGAAATCTCCTTAGAACACAGCGGCCGATCGTCATGATCCCTGCCTGTTTCCTGGGCGGCGCGGTCTTCTGTCTCTTCTCGGATCTTATGGCGAGAATGCTCTTCACCCCGACGGAGCTCAGTATCAGCACGGTGACAGCTGTGCTCGGGGCGCCCTGCGTCATCTGGATCATGCTGACGCGGGACCGGAAGAGACGTTAAGCGTAATTCGAAAGGAGGTGGGCTCTTGAATCATACAATGACGCTGGCTGCGCGGAACCTGACAGCCGGGTACGGAAAACAGATAGTCCTGTCGGATGTGAGCTTTGAGCTTGCCGAAGGACAGATTACTGCGCTGATCGGCCCCAACGGTTCGGGCAAATCAACGCTCCTTAAGACCCTCATGGGCGATATCCCGCCTCTTGGAGGTTCTGTCTCCCTTGTCGGCCGCGAACTTGGCACCCTGAGGCGGAGCGAGATCGCGAAGGAGATGGCCGTCATGATGACCGGAGCTATGAAGCCGGAGTGGATGACCTGCCGGGAGATGATTGAATCCGGCCGCTATCCGTACACGGGGCTTTTGGGGAAAATGGAAGAAAAAGATATTCTGGCTGTGGAGTCGGCTATGGAGCTGACCGGGACGGCGAAACTTGCGCCTCTATGGGTGACGGAAATCAGTGACGGACAGCGGCAGCGGGTCCTGCTTGCGAAAGCCGTCTGCCAGGAGCCGAAAGTCCTTATATTAGATGAACCGACGACTTACCTCGATATCCGTTATAAGCTTGAGTTCGTGAAGCTGCTCCGTGAACTTGCAAGGAAGAGGCGTGTGACTATCCTCATGTCCCTTCATGAACTGGAGCTCGTTCGTCTCATTTCGGACCGGGTGATCTGCCTTGCCAAAGGATGCATCGATGCGGACGGCGCGCCGGCGGACATCCTGAAAGAGGATTATCTGCGAGAACTTTTTAGTATAGACGGGACGGAGTTCGCTGACTTCAGGATCATATAAGAGTGGAAAAGCGCGGGGCAGAGCGGTATAATAGGTGAGACCTGCCGCCCTGCGCAGGACATATGGCAGTAAAACGCCCCTCCGGGCGATTAATTCAGAGAGGTCGACCATGAACTGTTATGAAATATATTTTGAAAAAGTATATCCGGTCCCTGATGAGGATGAAGCCGTCCTCGTAAAACTGGCGGAGGCCTTTGAGGATGCGGCTTGCGCCATTCTGCCGGAGAAATGGATCACGGACGGGGCTGCCGGCGAGGAGATCAGGCAGTCGCAGCTTGATAAGTATATCATCGCTTCTGCTGAGGGCTGGGACAGCGCCTCCGAATATGTACGGATCTATTACTGGTATGATACCTATGTGGATTTTGATATGTACGAGCACTCCGTCGGCGCGGAGCTCATTCTCTATCGGGACGGACGTGTCTTTGACATGGGAGGTCTCTGGTATCGCTATCTTCGCGATATCGTCGCGGGGAGATCCTACCCGGTCGGAACGATCGGAAGAATTGATATAAGCCGTGAAGACGGTATTAAGGAGCTTGCGGCGGAGATCGCGCACATTGTGAACGATGACGTGGTCCTCAGGTTCTGACTCTGGTCCGATAAGGAACTGCAGAGCCGAAGCCGCAAAATGCCTTTGCCGTCTCGCTGGGATTCTTATTCACAAACCTGAACGGATGATATATAATATGCATAGGAATGCGGCGAACGACTGCATCAAAAATCGCGTCGGCGTAAAACGCGTCATGGCGCACAGCTGAGCTGACTATTTGCAAGGAGGATGCAACAATGAGCGAGAGAATCAGTCTTTCTGTACCGGCACGCGGGCAGGCACACCTGAAATTCGATATCGGTGCCAAGGCGCCGCTTGATATTACCCTGATCTATACACAGGACATCACAGGATTATTCCTGCCGCAGTTCTGTGACTACACGGAAATCAGCAACCCGCTGACGACAGTTGTTCTTCCGATCATATCCACCGAGAAGAAGTATCTGATTGTTTCGCGGAAAGATCTGACCTATATCATTGATGAGACAGACAGGCAGCTCTATATCTGTGAGGACGGCGCAGCGGATCTGATCCTGACCTGCGTGGATGCATTTGAAGCAAGCGACGATGAGTGGGCTCACTTTGACATCGTGGACAATGAGAACAGTATCGGCTTCTCGCGTGATGTCGCGGACAGGATCGCGCTCATTCATTCCTCGGTCGCGGCGATCCGCCCGTTCTTCCTGAGGAACCTTCGCTGATGAATTCTGATCGCGGATTATTTGGAAAGAGTAGTATGAGGACGGTTCGGCGTTTTGTGACAGGCTCATAAACCGCCGGACCGTTTTTCACTATGCTGCCACAATCAGGAAGTCACAGATGTAATATGATTGAGAGGATATATGACACTTGCCGTTTATTGGAATGACAACAGCATAAGAAAAGTATACCGGATGCTTTTTGCCGTGCATGACCTAAGGGAGAGATCCGGGGATGCGGCGTGCATTGACGCAAAGACCGAGGCGGCTTATCTCATGGAACAGTACGGGAACAGTATCCTGAGGTTTTCATACTCCTATCTCCGCAATATGGAGGATGCGGAGGAGATCCTGCAGGAGACGATGCTGTCGTATCTGGTGAATAAGCCTGTATTTGCAAATGAAGCCCACGCCAAAGCCTGGCTCTTCCGCGTGGCCGGGAACCTGAGCAAGAACCGGATCCGTTACAACGGCTATCGGAACCATGACGAGCTCCTGGAAGAGCTTGTAGCCGAGGAGAAAGAAGACCTGCAGTTCGTGTGGGAAGCTGTCCGCGAGCTGCCGGAGAAGTATCGCGAGGCGATCCATCTTTTTTACCAGGAAGGCTTCACGACGGCTGAGATCGCAGTTATCACGGGCCGCAGAGAGGTGACCGTGCGGTCGGATCTTGTGCGGGCGCGGAGAAAGCTGAAAGAAATCCTGAAGGAGGCGTATGACTTTGAATAAAAAATATAATAAGATCATGGACAAAGTCGTCGTCACCGATGAGATGCGGGAGCGTGTCCTTGCAGGGATATCGAACGCCGAACCAGGGCAGCTGGCAGCCCGATATAAAGTGGACGATGACAGGGAGCTTGCCGACGTCTTTGCGGGCAGGAGGAGGAAGAGACCGAAAACTGCAGGTATTCTGGCCGGACTGGCAGCCGCCTGCATCCTTTTTGTCCTCGCAGGAGTTCTGGCGATGACAGGCGGGAGCGAACTGGGTCTTATGTCGTCTGCCGAAAAGAATAATACCGGGACAGCTGAAGCGGCTGAAGAGGACGGCGCATTTGCGGACGCGGAGTTCCTGGATGAGGCCGAGGCAAATACAGTCGTCGGAGCATCGGGGGATGCTGCAGCGGACGGCGGCGTCGTTGCGGAAACCGAGACGGAGGAGACGTTCTCAGACGAGCCGGTCAATCTCTCCGAGTCAGAAATCCGGAAGATCGTTGAAGCCTATCTGGGAGAAGATTACAGGGTATCTGCCGTGACAGAGGATGGAAATATGATCACTTATACGGTCGTAGGGGCTGCTTCCGGCAGGATCTCTTCGTATATTCGAATTGATGTGAAAACGGGCAGGGTGGCGGTCGAAGACGACCGCACGGAAAAGGTTGGAGATATGCGCTTTTCTGACCTTACAGCAGAGTAAAAAACATAAAAAAAAGAAGGCCGCTATGAGGGGTTGCGGCCTTCCGGGGATGCCGGTGAACCGGCATTGAAAAAGTGAGTGCTTTTCAGCACACTTATACAGTAACATATAAAAATGAACAAAGTATGAACATTAGCGAAAAATTTGAAAAATCGTAAAAGTTTTGCCTGGGAGTGAAAGCATGAAAGAGACTGCGGTCGTAACGCTGAAAAAGGGAGAGGGCAGGCTGCTGAAATCCGGCGGAGCCTTTGTATATGACAACGAAATAGCGGACATTGCGGGGGCGTTTCTGAACGGGGATATCGTGAGCGTCAGGGACTTTGACGGTTACCCCATGGGGAAAGGCGTCATCAATGTGAATTCTAAGATCCGTGTGCGCATGCTGACCAGAAAAGGCGACGCTAAGATCGACAGAGCTTTTTTTGAGGAGCGTCTGCGCGCCGGCTATGAATATCGGAAGAAGATGGGCGACACGAGCAGCTGCCGTCTCGTCTTTGGGGCTGCGGATTTCCTGCCGGGCGTTACGATCGACAAGTATGAAGACATTCTTGTTATTGAATCGCTGTCCCTCGGTATGGACCGGATGAAGGAGATGCTGATCGATCTGCTTGTCGGTATCCTCGCGGAGGACGGGATCCGGATCCGCGGCGTCTATGAGCGGAGCGACGCGAAAGAACGGCTTAAGGAAGGTATGGAGCGCAGGAAGGGCTTCATCGGCGAGCCGTTCGATACGCAGGTCCCGATCATCGAGAATGGAGTCCGCTATCTCGTCGATGTGGCGGAGGGCCAGAAGACGGGCTTTTTCCTTGACCAGAAGTATAACCGGGCAGCCATCCGGCAGATCTGCCGCGGGGCGAAGGTGCTTGACTGTTTTACGCATACGGGATCATTTGCACTGAATGCGGCCATGGCCGGCGCCCGCAGCGTGCTGGCAGTCGACGCGTCGGAGACCGCGCTCATGCAGGCGGTCCGGAATGCGGAACTGAATGGATTTGCCTACGAGGGCGGAAAGACGCCCGGGGATGCGCTGACTGGAAAGTATATGGTCAATGCGGCCGGTACAGAGCTGGGCTTTATGATCGCGGACCTTGTCGAGCTCCTTCCCAAGATGGAGGAGAAGGGGGAACGGTACGATGTGGTCATACTGGATCCGCCTGCATTTGCCAAATCAAGACAGAACGTGAAAGCCGCCGAGAAAGGCTATCGCAAGATCAACCGCGCCGGAATGAAGCTTGTCCGGGACGGAGGCTTCCTTGCGACCTGTACCTGCTCGCATTTTATGACGAGGGAGCTCTTTGAGAAGATGGTACAGGAGGCGGCCCGGGAAGCGCATGTCCGGCTCCGTCAGGTCGAAGCCCGGACGCAGGCGCCGGATCACCCGATCCTGTGGTCGGCGGCGGAGAGTTCGTATCTCAAGTTCTATATCTTCCAGGTCGTGAAGGAGCGCTAAAGCGCACGTTCACGCGCATAAGTGGTGGATTATACCAGAGATTTTTGCTAAAATAAGGGTGCCTGATATGTTCGGAACCGGCATATTGCGGCATCCTTTTTCTATTATTTCGTCTTAGTGAGGTAAAAGTATGTCCACATATGAAGATGCATATAATAAACTCGCCGGGTGCGGGCAGACCCACATATTAAAATTCTATGATGAACTTGGCAGTGAACAGAAAGCAGCGCTGATCGATCAGATTATGACGACAGACTTTTCAGTCGTGGACGCGCTTTCCCACGAAGCTGAAAATACTGCCAGAGGCGAGCTCAGCCCGCTTTTGACAATGCAGATCCCTGAGATCACAGAGCGCTATGAAGAGTTTTATGCGTGCGGTATGGAAGCCATCCGCGCCGGGAAGACGGCGGCTGTCCTTCTTGCGGGCGGTATGGGGACGCGTCTTGGAAGTCCCGATCCCAAGGGAATGTATGACATCGGCATCAGCAGGCATGTTTATATCTTCGAGCGTCTCGTGACAAATCTCCTTGCGGTGACGAGAGCCGCCAAACAGTGGATCCATCTGCTCATTATGACGAGCGACAAGAATGACGCAAAGACCCGCGAATTTTTCAAGAAGAACGATTTCTTCGGCTACAATCCGTCATACGTCAGGTTCTTTGTCCAGGATATGGCGCCGACGGTCGGCTTTGACGGAAAAGTTCTGCTGGAAAGCAAAGACAGGATCTCCACATCACCGAACGGGAACGGCGGCTGGTTCACTTCGATGGTGCGGTGCGGGCTGATCGACTATCTGAAGGAGGACGGCGTTGAGTGGCTGAATGTGTTCGGCGTCGATAACGTCCTGCAGAATATCTGCGATCCTGCCTTTATCGGCGCAACGATCCTAAGCGGATGCGCGTCCGCCTCAAAGGTCGTGCGTAAGACCTCGCCGGAGGAAAAAGTGGGCGTCATGTGCCTTGAGGACGGCAGGACAGCCGTCGTCGAGTACTCGGAAATGACGGATGAAATGAGACATGCGAAGGATGCTGCGGGTGACTATCAGTTCTACTACGGCGTTATTTTGAATTATCTCTTCCGCGTGGATGCGCTGGAAAAGGTGATGGACGAGAAAATGACGCTTCACATCGCGCGGAAAAAGATCAACTGCATAGATGAGAACGGAAATGAGATCGAGCCCGAAGAGGTCAACGGCTGCAAGTTCGAACTCTTCATCTTCGACCTTCTGCGCGATATTCCCGGCTGTCTGCCATATGAAGTGGTTCGTGAGCGGGAATTTGCACCTGTGAAGAACAAGACCGGTGCGGATTCGGTGGAGAGCGCGAGACGGCTGCTGCTCATGAATGGGATCAGGTTATAGTTCACAGTCTCGCAACCCTGAGAAAAATCCAGAAGAAAGGAAAAATATGGAACCAGAAGATAGAAAACTTGCCCTTCTGATCGATTCGGACAATGTGTCGTCGAAGTATCTGAACGGCATTTTCGATGAGCTGTCTCAGTACGGCATCATCACCTACAGACGAATATACGGAGATTTTACGTCCCAGCTCAACGCGCGCTGGAGCGACAAACTCCTTGAAAAATCCATCATACCGATCCAGCAGTTCTCCAACACTTCCGGGAAGAATGCGACGGATTCAGCCCTCATTATCGACGCGATGGATCTTCTCTATACGTCCAATGTAGACGGCTTCTGCATCGTCTCCTCCGACAGCGATTTCACCAGACTCGCCAGCCGCCTTCGTGAGTCCGGAAAAATCGTCATCGGAATGGGCGAGAAGAAGACGCCGGATTCTTTCCGCGCGGCCTGTACGATTTTTACTGAGCTTGAAAACCTCATTGAGACGGAGCAGAATGAGAGCTCGACGGATAAGGAGGCCATTGAGGCCGATATCATCAATATCATCACGATGAATGACAACAAGGGCAAAGTCACCGGCTCCGGCGAGATCGGCAGCAAGCTGCAGAACAAGTATCCGGACTTCGATATTCGTACGTTCGGTTACAGTCAGCTCAGCAAGTTCCTTGAGGATATGCCGGCGATCAAGGTGAATAAGGCCAACAACCAGGTGACGGTCAGCCTCCGTGAGGAGAAGACCGACGAGGAGAGGGTCATTGCGGATATCATTGAGATCGTGCAGAAGAGGTCAAAACCGATCGCCCTCGCTACACTCGGGCAGGAGATCCGGAGACGGCACAGAGGCTTCAACGTCAAGCTGTACGGCTACAGCCAGCTGTATAAGTTCATCGACAGCATTCCGGAACTGACGGTCAAGGGCGATAAGACGGACCGGAAGGTCAGCTGCAAAAAAACAAAGTGAAAAAGCTGTCTCACAAAAGAAAAATACCGCTGAATATGGTTGACACACATGAGGTGCCGCCATATTCAGCGGTTTTGTATTCTCTGTCAGTTCTGATCAGTCAGTTCTTTCCGGCCGATGCATTAATAATCCAGCTCATCGAACTCAATGGAATCGTCAGTCATGGACTTGATGATCGCGAGCGATTTCAGATTGATCCCGCGGGCCCGGAGATCCTTGCCGCCTTCCTGGAAGCCTTTTTCGATGACGATGCCGACGCCCTCGAGAATCGCGCCGGAGCTTTCAATGATTTCAATGAGACCGCGGGCGGCGCAGCCATTTGCAAGAAAATCATCGATGACGAGGACATGCTCGCCCTCATTTAGATATTTCTTTGTGAGGATGACGTCATACGTCTTGTTGTGGGTGTAGGACTGGACCTTGGCGGTGTACTGGTCGCCGTCCAGGTTGATGCTCTGGGCCTTCTTCGCAAAGACCACCGGTACGCCGAAGTACTGGGCGGTTATGCAGGCGATGCCGATGCCGGAGGCTTCGATCGTGAGGATCTTATCCACCTGCCGGTCAGCGAACACACGCTTAAATTCTTTGCCGATCTCGTTAATGAACGGAATATCCATCTGATGATTAAGAAAACTGTCTACTTTCAGGATATGGCCCGGGCGGACCTGGCCGTCTTTCAGGATTCTCTCT
>JAZRKZ010000214.1:0-2013 GCA_045646565.1 Lachnospiraceae bacterium | reverse complement strand
CTCAATAATAGTTCGCACTCTAGAGTATAATAGTTCGCACACTAAAGTATAATAGTTCGCACACTAAAGTATAATAATTCGCACACTAAAGTATAATAGTTCGCACACTAAAGTATAATAATTCGCACTCTAAAGTATAATAGTTCGCCCACTAAAGTATAATAATTCGCACTCTAAAGTGCAGGTGTCCTTGCGGTTCGATCCGCTGTATTTGCAATATCTTGAAAATTTTTTCTCTCATGTTCTGCTGTCCACTCGGCGGGGGCAGAATGTCATTTGCATTATAATGCAGCGGCATATTCTGCGGAAGCCCCATGGGGGGATATGCTTTAAAGGTGACAAATGAGGGGGCTATCGTATTCAGGCAAACGATTGCCAAATACGACAGCCCCCTTTGTGCTGCAATTTACTGCTCAGGCGCTTTTATTGAAAGCGACGCCGGTTTATTTGCGGCCTGTCTCCATAAATGTCGTTCTGTCATACCATGCGGGCATGATCATCGGCATGAGTTCGTCCGCATCCACATCCTCGAGTTTCTGGAGCGCGGTGATCAGCAGGTTGTTCTCCGCGTACGCGCCGCCGATAATTGTTCCGACAGGGATGCAGCCCCACGGATCGTCCTTGCTCGATTTGAGCTCCAACTTGGTTACATAGCCCGGGGTCCATGCGTCATAGGTGTAGTTGACGATGTTCCTGATGAGGCAGGTGTTCGTGAATCTCCACACACCGTTCTCATCCGGCAGGCGGTCGAAGTGGAAGTAGTAGCCGCTTCCGGCGGTCTTCTTTCCTGCTGCCGGTGCCTGGAAGAGGACATGGGTCAGCGGGTGGTTGTAGGTGCCGAGCTCCATCTCGATGTTAACGATCTGCGCGCCGCGTCTTGCCACGCCGACCTCGACTTTGGTCCCGTTCTTTCGGATGACAAATTCAGCGCCGAGCTTTTTCGGGATCGCGGAATTGTCGCGGCCGAGCTGCGTGGCCATCTCGGCACCCTGGCCGCCGAGGAGGAGGCTGATGGGATACATGCCGAGCTGGCCTTTGTAGGTGCAGTAGATACCGAGGATCGTCTCATAGTAGTTATCCGCAAATGTCGGATCCTTGATATGGCAGACCGACAGCGAAATGACCGGTACCTGGAACGGTTCGAGCGGCTTTGGCAGCAGCTTGCGGACCACATCAGGATGCGTGAGGAACGCCAGATAGACGCCCTCCTGTCCGCGCATGTCGGAAATCTTCGCAAAATTCTTCATCTCCTCGTCAGGAATGATGAAGCTTGGTTCCGGTTCCGTAAAGAGAGAAGCTGCCACTTCGTAGCCGGTCCTTGTAGCCGGCGCGATCGTTCCGTCCTTGATGGCGGAGCCGACCAGTTTGACCGGAATTCCCTTCTCTTCAAGGGCAGCCTTAAGGCTCTGATCCGGGCGATAGCCGAGGGAGAGGACGACTGCCTCCGCCTCAATTTTCTTTTCTTCTTTCGTGTCGACGTTTTCGACGATGACGCCGTCGGGCGTGATTTCCTTCAGCGCATGGCCGAGCGCCCATGCGATATCCATCTTCGAAAGTCTGGACATGATATCCAGTACGTTATTCTTGTACGCATTTGTGCCTGCCGCCTTCAGCATATCCACGAAGGTGACGCGACATCCCTTTGCGCCGAGGAATTCACCGGTCTCAAGGCCTGTGAGACCTGCGCCGATCATGGCGACGGATTTGCCTGTGATATCCCGCTTTCCGGTCAGCACTTCTTCGATTGTGTAAACGTTTTCGCCTTCAACGCCCGGAATTGACTTCGGGATGATCGACTTCGAACCGGTAGCCAGAATGACAGCATCGGGCTCCTCGGCAGCTATCTCGTCCGCTGTTGCCTCCTTCCCAAGCTGTACATTCACACCGAGACGGGCAAAGCTGTCTCGGTAATAATCCGCGATCCAATCCATTCTCTCTTTAAGAGGCGGGAGTTTTCCGAGATTGACTGTACCGCCGAGCGCCTCCTGGCGGTCGATCAGGGTGACTTTGACG
>JAZRKZ010000213.1:0-3506 GCA_045646565.1 Lachnospiraceae bacterium | reverse complement strand
GTCAATGAATAAGTCGTCGGCTTTAAACCGCACTTTTCAAATAGTCCGACTGCCAAAAATACATGTCAAAATCAAAAGCAACTATTTCCCAAAAACAGGGCAACAAAGTTGCCTTTTATTTCGGAAATAGTTGCCTTTACCATTGAAAAGCAACTCTTATCTCGTATTTCAAGCGCTCAGTTGCTTTTCGCTCTTCCAAAAGCAACTATAAACTTGATTCCGACCTGAATAATTGCTTTATTTTTTCAAAGGCAACTCCAGACCTCGAAAACAAAGGAGCTAGTTGCCTCTGCCTCTTTTGATTCCATCTCGCTCATGTCAAGAGGCAACTATTACCCCGATTCTGGCCCGAATAGTTGCTTTGTTTCTTCAAAGGCAGCTATTCCCCCGTCTCCGACACAGCCCCATAACAGGTGAAGCAGCCCCGCCCCCACTACACAAACAATCTATAAATATCATTATAGCGGTAAAGCATGACCACGATCTGATTGCGCAGGCAGTTGTCCTCCGGGCTGAAAGCATTATTCTTGCCTTTGACGATCCCGGCACGGCTCGCCCAAAGGATCGCATTGTAGGCGGTCGTTCCCTTTTTCAGGTTCTTCGTATCCGTGAATGTAAGGCTGCCGGACGATGCCGGTTTGTTCGCCATACGCCAGAGCATGATTACCATCTGCTGTCTGGTAACCGGATCCTCCGGCCCAAAGGAACCGTTCGAGAATCCCTTAATGATTCCTCTTTCAACTGCCCAGGCCACCGCTGTTCTGGCGCCGCCGGCAATCCGTCCCTGATCTGTGAACGGAAGATTTGAGTTTTGAGGCTTGGGTTGACCATTTAACCTCCAGATCATGATAGCAAACTGCTGTCTGGTACAATTCTGTGTCGGGCCGAAACGGACGCCTCCATCAAATCCCTTGATAATTCCATTGTCCACGCCCCAGTAGATGTAGTTGAAGACATTTGCAGAGCTTGTATTCTCACGGGTAACATCAAAGAATCTGGTCTGTACCAGGCACTCCAGTTGAATGGAAGCGTCACCGATGCTTGCGCTTGCCGTTATGACGGCTTTGCCATATATCTTTGCGTAAAGCTGGCCATCCTCATCAACGCTTACTACCTTATCGTTCGAACTCGTCCACTCAACTTCCGCGCCTTCCGGTACGCCCTCAAGATACAGGTCATAATACTCCATAGTCGCCATTTCGACTTCATCTTCGCTCAGATATACTCCCGAAAAATCCGCGATCTTAGGTATCGGCTCTGTCGTTTGCTCAAGACACCGCCGGCATGTGTACGTCATAATTCCTTCTTCGTCAGCCGTCGGCTCCAAGGTCTCCACTCCATCGTCCCAGTCATGGCCCAGGGCGTAGACATAATCAGTCATATAGGAATAACCGCATTTGTCACAGATATGTCGTGTATACCCCTGCTCCAGGCAGGACGGTTCAAAAACCTCATCCCTATAGGCGTGAACGTGATCCTTCTTGGGAATCACTTCTGTCTTCGTACCTCCGCAGACAGCGCATGTATAGGTAAGCTCTCCCTCTTCGTCCTCTGTCGCTTCCTTCGTCGTCACAGGTTCGCCCCAGGTATGAGAGGCAGTCTCAATGCTGTTGCAGGATTCGCAGGAGCGAATATGCATTTGCTCATCCTGATACTCCCAGCTGCCGAAGCTGTGGCCGGTCGTTTTGATTGTCTCCTTATTCGTCTTATCGCATCTGCTGCACTGATAAAGAATATAGCCGTCACTTTCGCAGGTCGCTTCTACTCTCTTCTTAAATTGGTAGTCATGGCCAAGAGCCGGTATTGTCTCTGTCCTGGTATGGCTTGGTTCTGTGGTACAGGTATAAGTCATGACGCCGTTCTCGGTACAAGTCGGCTCCTGTGTGACAACCCCTTCATCCCAGGTATGCACGTGGATTTCTCCTTTCACGGAAAAGGTGATTGTCCTTTTTGCGCTGCTGTTGTATTTGCTTGCAAATGTAACATCGACCGTTCCGCCAGAAAGGAAAGTCAGTGTTCCAAAGGTCTGCTCCGGTGATACATCTGTCAACTTATAGGAGGCGATCGCCGGATCACTGATCGTCACTTCAATGTCGCCTAACTGGATTTCATAACCTGCATCGAATGAATTTGTTACTCTAAATTCCAACGTAGTACCGACATCCTGATTACGATCATAACCTGTCGTGTAATACAGGTAGGTTTCATATCTGGTCACCCACCAGACAGAGAGAGAAGACGGGACTGCTCCTTTTTTCGTCTCTCCGCATCTTTGGCACATCAAGTCAGCCACGCCATCCGATACGGACGACACTTGATAATCATGACCGTCCATCGTCTCCGTAACAGAATAGGCAAGATCGGAACCGCCGATCTGATGGAATCTTATAGTGCCATTCTCAAAAGTATACCAGACTACTTTGCCGTTATTATAAATCGGCTTACAGTCAGACAGAAAGCCGCCGGCCTGTTTCACTGCTGAAGTCAGGGTTCCCTTGCCGTCGACCGTCGCATAGAAAAGATCGCCTCCCTGCTCCCATAAGACCATAGCCTTGTTCCCGGAAAGCTTTACGATCTGAGGAGTAGAAGCAGAAGGCTCTCCTTCGGCAATATCTGTCAGATAAGTTGTCGTAACTGTATTATTGGATTTATTCTTTGAGAACAGGACAATGTTCCTTACTGCATCCGGATCTCCCGAGGCGTCATCGGCAGTCTGGTTAATTGAATTGCCGGCTGCCAGATATGTGTTGTTCATGACTTCCAGACCGCCGAATGACGCTCCTGTAAGATTATAGTTGCTCTGCTGTTTAAACATCATCAATTCTGTGTAGGAAACATTTTCGATACTCTCGTCAAAGGTAAACAGAACAGCCGATCTCGGATAATAATCCCCATGATCAAGAGCCACTACCGTATTTCCATCTACGGCTACGAACTGATTAAAGGAGTGGCTGACATAACCTGCCCCCACCCAGGAAACCGCTGTGCGTGATATCTTTATTTTAAAGCTGGTCATATCAAGCACAATAGTGACATTGGCCTGATGATTCAGCCCGTCGTCGGATTTATACATTTTATGACAGGTCCGAATGAACAGATACTTCCCGTTATCGGCCATTCTGCAGGAACCTGCATCGAAAGGAACTACCGTATTGCAGTCTTTGAGACCCACACTTCCGATCCGATTAAACGAGGAATCATACTTTGTGATGCGGTAGCATTCAACCGACGCGGATTCATCTGCATTACTCTGTCCGGTCACGATATAGTATTTCCCGTCGCTTCCCTTGTACGCACCGCCGAAAATCGGCAGTTCATCCGAAAGTTCTTTCGCAAAAGTGATCTGAAAATCCTTATCGAATTTTTCCGCAATAATACCGCTCCCGGACGTATACTGGACTCTCACATAGCCGCTTCCGTCCGGAAAAAGAAAAGATCTCACAGGGCTTGCCCATATGGTATAATTCTGAGCTCCATTGTTGGCCCCGCTGATATCCACACAGGAT
>JAZRKZ010000212.1:0-3607 GCA_045646565.1 Lachnospiraceae bacterium | reverse complement strand
GCCGGATCGTTCAGGAAGTTGCCGATCGTTACGAGCTGAGCGTTCGGAGCGGATTTTCTTGCGCGGTCTGCAAGAGTTGTCTGTACGACTGCGATGTTGCACTCTGCCGGGATGTTGTCGACAGAAGTATTCTTAACAGTGATGTCAGGTCTGACGGCCTTGATACGGTTGCGGAACTTTGTAGCGCCCATTGCGGAGGAGCCCATACCAGCGTCGCAAGCAAAGATGACCATGCGGACGGAAGCTGCGTCTGTTACAGTAGATGTGCCCTTAGCCTGAGCCTTCATGTCAGCCATCTGGCCCTGAGCGTCTTCGATAGATGTTGTCGTGCTGGTTGCCCTAATGATGACGGATGCGATTGCGCAGGATACTGCTGCTGCAAGCAGGACGCCAATCAGGATGAACAGAATCTTGTCCTTCGGAGCCATAGCCATGAAAGCGATGATGGAGCCCGGTGAGGACGGTCCCTTTAAGCCGCAGCCGGTAATGGAGAACCATGTGATCGCGCAAATGTTACCAATGATCGGAGCGATGATGATGACCGGGTTCATGAGTACGTACGGGAAGTAGATTTCATGAATACCACCCAGGAAGTGGATGATGATCGCGCCCGGTGCGGAATCCTTTGTTGCTTTGTCTTTCGAGAACAGCCAGTATGCAAGCAGAACGCCGAGGCCCGGGCCCGGGTTAGCTTCCAGCATATACATGATGGACTGGCCGGCTGTCTTGACCTGCTCTGCGCCGATCGGTGTGAAGATACCGTGGTTGATAGCGTTGTTGAGGAACAGGACCTTGGCAGGCTCGATAAAGATGGCTGCCAGCGGAAGGAGGTTGTTCTTGATAAGAACATCAACGCCTGCCGTGAGGACTGCCAGAATAGCTGTCATGAACGGTCCAATGACATAGTAGCCGAAGATGGCAATGAGCATACCGATGATACCAACTGAGAAGTTGTTGATCAGCATCTCGAAACCTGCCGGCATTCTTGTTTCCATGAACTTGTCGAACTTCTTGATGACCCAGCCTGCGAACGGGCCCATAGCCATAGCGCCCATCAGCATCGGCTGTCCGTCTGTGCCGCCGACGCCGGCGATACATCCGACAACAGCGATCGCGCCCATGACGCCGCCTCTGTCGCCGCCGACCATCTTACCGCCTGTGTAGGCGATCAGGACCGGAAGCAGGTAGGTCAGCATGTAGGGCTGAATGGATGCGAGCTGTGCGTTCGGCAGCCAGCCATCCGGAATGAATAAAGCTGTGATGAAACCCCATGCGATAAATGCGCCGATGTTGGGCATGACCATGGCTGATAAGAATTTACCAAATCTCTGAAGTGCGTTCTTCATTGTTACTCTCCTTGAATCTTTAAAATGAACTTTTTCTTGTTCTTTCCCTTTGAATGAATATTCAGATGATTATTCTGTGAAGTTAGCAAGCAGATACTCTTCTGCCTCCGGGCACCAGAGTCCGTTATGAGCATCAACGATATCCGCAAGCGCTGTATATCTCTCGTCTTCTGCACCCTTCGCACGAAGTTCTGTGAGGCCGATGAGCGGCATCGTGATGTGGTTGTAAACGAGTTTCTTTCCGCCCGGAATCTTCGGAAGATTCAGGATCGTCTCAGCCGCTGAGTCAAGTCCGCCGATATGTGTGACCATAACTGCCGGATTGATACGGCCGGCTGCTGTCAGCTCGAGGCACTCGATCATGTCTGCGGTATTGCCGCCTGTGGTTCCCATGACGTGTGTCGAATTGTAATGTACATCGTAGAAATTCATTTTTGCGGAGAAATTCGGATCTGTCGGTCCGGCGAAGAAGTTAAGACATCCATCGCGGCCCAGCACCCCGCTGGACTGCTCGACGACTGCAGCTACCGGAGCGTAGCAGAGAACATCGTCGAATCCTGTCCCGCCTGTCAGCCCTCTGAGGTATGCTACCGGGTCTTCCACATTGCCGGTATTTGCAAATACAAGATCGATGCCTTTCTCCTTAGCCTCATCAATCGGGAAGAGCTGCTCTGCACGGTCCAGTCTCTCCTGATTAACATCTGTCACAACGATCATACCCGGACGTCTGTCGCAGTTAAGCGCGTAGCTCAGAGCGCCGAGACCCATCGGGCCTGCACCTGCCATGATTGCAAGCTTGCCGCCTTCCTTGATTCCCATCTCATGTGTGTAGACGCCCATCTGCGTATGGTATGCCGCATGGAACGCGCCGACACTGCAGGAGAACGGCTCTGCGAGTGATGCTTCGTAATATGCACGGCCCTTATACTCGAGCATGCATCCGAGTTCCATGACTTCCGGCGGGATGACGCAGTATGTAGCGTTGCCGCCGAAGAACTCATAAGAGTAACCCGGGCTCCACATTGTTCCCTTGTAGTTCAGCGCCGGCTGAAGAGTGAACTTCATACCCGGTTTGAACTTATCCTGATGCATCTTTCCGACCTTCACGATATCGCCGGCCATCTCGTGGCCCATGATCGCCGGATGCTCTGCTACGTCGTCGTGAACTCTCTTGTGCTTTTCACCGAGAATCGCGCACTTGTAGGTGGACATGCATACACTGTCCGAAATGACCTTTACCAGGATCTCATCGTCTTTGATCTCCGGCAATTCGAACTCTTCCAGTCTCAGATCATTTGCCGCATGTAGTCTGACTGCTTTTGCTTTCATAGTAACCTCCCTTTTACAAAATGCTTTGTGTTGCTTCAACAGTTTGTTTCCGTTCACATTTCTGTTGTTTCAACTGCTGATGCTATTGTATCAAAAGCTCTTTGCTTTGTCAACTGTTATTTCGAAAGTTTTTAATTTTAATTTTAACAACTTTTTGCCGAATTTTGCTATTATAATGCTATATATTCTTTTAAAACAAAACCACCCTGTCCAGTCCTTTGACAAGGAAGCATATTATCCTCCTCTGTCTGTTCATTACCCATTTTCCCATGTTTTTGGCGGGTCTTCCGGCGATTTTTCCGCCAAATTTTCGACAAGATCCAGTTCCATTCTTTTCCTCAGTTTTATTAATAACCTTTCCCTCAATTCCCTCAATTTTTCCCTCAATCCCCAATCCTCAATTCCTCAATTTTATTTTATCCTCCCCCAACAATCTCTCGTATAAATAGATGTAAGGGTCAAAGAAAACCCGATAAAAACAAACATATTTAAATAAAAAATCAAGGAGAAAAACCATGAAAAATACATTAAGAAAAATCGTTATCAGCACACTGATCGCAGTTTCAGCAGCAACAGCAACAATCGCTCCGGCAGCAATAACAGTTCTGGCAAACGACGGCTTCGAAGCCCTCTATGAAGACGGCTACAAATACTATTACAACGTTGACACAGGCAAGTACTACTACGCAGACGAAAACGGCAACGTCGCATGCGACAGCCGGGGCCCGATCGAAATGACAGGCAAAAAGAATACCCTGGTAAACGGTGTCTATGAGAATTTATCCGCTAATTTGAAATTCCTCAGGTTGGCTAATAGTCTCAGTCAAGAACGTGTGAGTCAATTCATACACACATCGAGAAAGCATTACAGTGAGTGTGAAAGAGGAATCACCGTTCCAAGTCTCATCACGGTTTGTATGCTTGCAGATATC
>JAZRKZ010000211.1:0-10664 GCA_045646565.1 Lachnospiraceae bacterium | reverse complement strand
GCTTATCCGTGATCCATGAAGCAAGGAGCGGATTGCCGTGGAGCAGGAAACGTCTCTGGGTAATGCCGTTGGTCTTGTTGGAGAACTTCTCCGGATACATCTCATAGAAGTCGCGAAGAACGTCCTTCTTGAGGATTTCTGTATGAAGGGCCGCAACGCCGTTGACATGGTGGCCGCCGACGATCGCGAGATACGCCATACGGATCTGACCGTCATAAATCGGAGCCATCATGCGCACCTTGTCGCTGTTGCCCGGATACTTTGCCTGGACCTCAGCGACGAAGCGGCGGTTGATCTCTTCCGTGATCTGATAGACACGCGGAAGAAGACGGGAGAAGAGGTCGATCGGCCATTTCTCAAGCGCTTCCGCCATGATCGTATGGTTCGTGTAGGCGCAGCATCTTGTTGTGATATCCCAGGCTTCGTCCCATTCCATGTCATGCTCGTCCATAAGGAGGCGCATCAGTTCCGGAACCGCGACGGTCGGATGGGTGTCGTTCATCTGGAAGCAGGCCTTATCAGGCAGATTCTCCAGCGTGCCGTACTGTCTCAGGTGCTTGGCGAGCGCTTCCTGAAGGGATGCGGAGATGAAGAAATACTGCTGCTTTAAGCGAAGCTCCTTGCCGGCGTAGTGGTTGTCGTTCGGGTAGAGGACTTCGGTGATCGTATTTGCAAGATTCTGCTGCTCGACAGCCTTGTCATAGTGGCCCTTGTCAAATGAAGAAAGCTCGAAATCAACGATCGCTTCCGCGTCCCAGATACGCAGTGTATTGACAACGCCGTTCTTGTAGCCGACGATCGGGATATCGTACGGTACCGCGCGCACGGATGAGTAGTTCTCATAGATATAGTCGTTCTTGCCCCTGGCCGGATTATACTCAACGCGTGTATTTCCGCCGAAACGGACGACCTGTGTATGCTCGTAGCGTTTCAGCTCGAACGGATATGCGTGTCTCAGCCAGTTATCCGGAACTTCCTTCTGGAAGCCGTTATCGATCTGCTGCTTGAACATACCGTAGTGATACCGGATACCGCAGCCGTAAGCGTGATAGCCGCCGGTCGCAAGGGAATCCAGGAAGCAGGCTGCAAGACGGCCGAGACCGCCGTTGCCGAGAGCCGGATCCGGCTCCTGATCCTCAAGAGCGTTGATATCCATTCCAAGTTCCTCGAGAGCTTCTCGAACGCCCTCATATTCGCCGAGGTTCAGCAGGTTGTTGCCGAGCGCGCGGCCGATCAGGAACTCCATGGAAAGGTAATAAACAATTTTTGTATTGTTCTCTTCAAATCTCTTGCAGGAGCTCATCCACTGGTCGATGATGTCGCCTTCGATGACATTTGCAACTGCCTGATACAGTTCCTGCTGATCGGCGTCCTCGAGATCCTTTCTGTAGAGCATACGCATGCTGCTACGAAGCGCACCCTTGAACTCCTTTTTATTAAATCTTCCACCTCTTAAGAAAATTGTATTACTTTTTAACAAGAATTTTCCCGTCCTTTCAATATCAGTATTGCCCCGGCGATTGCGAAACTCAGCGTGAAGAGGAATTGTATGAGCAATTCAAACAATCTGCACGAGCCTTAGAACTTCTTCATGAACGCAAGATGTGAAAATGAGCAAAAACCGCGCTGTCCGAGCGGAGTGAGTTCGCAGATTTTGCGAATGCCCTTTCACATCTTGTGTGAATGTTAGAAGTTCTTGGCGAGGAAGCCGTTTGAATGTTCATACAATTTCTTGAAAACGTATAGTTTCGCAATTGCCTGTCAGTATTGCCTGATGACAGATCTCATACAGTTTTATTCAGTTCTTGCGACGCCGAGAGTGACCGGCTCAGAATTGATCTTCCAGCTCTTCACATAGCCGGCTGTGCATCCGAACACGAACTCGTCTGCGAGCACGTCAGCGGAGATCGACTCGCGGTTGTCCTGCATGATCTTCTCAAGCTTCTCATTGCCCTCGGCATAGACCTTGATGCGGTCCATGACCTCAAAGCCGGCTTCCTTGCGCATTGTCTGGATTTTTGAGACCAGCTCGCGCACAAAGCCTTCCTCAAGGAGTTCCGGCGTCAGGTGCTTGTCCAGAACGACGGTGATGCCGCCGTGGGACTGCGTCTCAAAGCCTTCTGACTGAGCTGTGTCGATGAGGAGGTCATCTCTTGTGAGTACGACATGGTTGCCGTTTATATCGAGCGTGATCTCATCCTTTTCATTGAGCTCGGCCATCGCCGCCCTGCCGTCGATCTCCATAAGGGCTTTCTTGATGCCGCCAAGGAGCTTCCCGTATTTCGGGCCGACTGTTCTCATCTGCGGCTTGAACGTATAATCTACGAAGCTGTCAGCTTCGGATGTCGCCTCATAGGACTTGACATTCAGCTCGTCAAGAACGATCTGCTGGTAGAAATCCGGCATGTCAAAGTCAGCTTTGACCAACATGCGGGCGATCGGCTGGCGGTTCTTGATACCGCTCTCGTTTCTGGCCGCGCGGCCTAAGACGACGATATCGAGAACATGCTTCATATTGGCCTCAAGTTCCGGATCGATCATAGATTCATCGCAGACCGGGTAATCGGTGAGATGGATGGATTCGGGCGCATTTGCATCAATCGAGACCACAAGGTTCTGATAGATTTCCTCTGTCATGAACGGGATCATCGGAGCGGAGAGCTTCGACACCGTCACAAGGCAGGTATAGAGAGTCATGTACGCATTGATCTTATCCTGCTCCATGCCCTTTGCCCAGAAACGGCTGCGGCAGCGGCGGACATACCAGTTGGACAGATCGTCCACGAACGCCTGAAGAGTCTTGCCGGATTCCGGAATTCTGTAATTGGTCATGTGGTCGTCAACGACTTTGATCGTCGTGTTGAGACGGGACAGGATCCACTTATCGATGACGGAGAGCTTGTCATACTCGAGAGAGTACTTTGTCGCGTCGAACTCATCGATATTGGCGTACAGCGTAAAGAACGCGTATGTATTCCAGAGCGTTCCGAGGAACTTTCTCTGGCCTTCCTGGACAGCCTTGCCGTAGAAACGGCTCGGGAGCCACGGGGCGGAATTGACAATGAAGTACCAGCGGATCGCGTCCGCGCCGAAAGTTGCGAGCGCTTCCATCGGATCGACCGCATTGCCTTTGGATTTACTCATCTTCTGGCCGTTCTCATCCTGAACGAGACCGAGGACGATGACATTCTCAAAGCACGGCTGATCAAAGATCAGCGTGGAGATCGCATGCAGAGAATAGAACCAGCCGCGGGTCTGGTCGACAGCTTCGGAGATGAAGCTGGCCGGGAACTGGGCCTTAAAGAGTTCCTGATTCTCGAACGGATAGTGATGCTGCGCAAATGGCATCGAGCCCGAATCGAACCAGCAGTCGATAACTTCCGGCACGCGGTGCATCTTGCCGCCGCAGTGCGGGCATGTCAGCTCGACACGGTCGATGAACGGCTTGTGAAGCTCGATATCATCCGGGCAGTTCGTCGCCATGGACTTCAGTTCTTCCTTGGAGCCGATTGCATGCTGCCTGCCGCAGTCGTCACAGATCCAGACCGGAAGCGGCGTGCCCCAGTAACGGTCACGTGAGAGCGCCCAGTCCTGAATATTCTCAAGCCAGTCGCCGAAGCGGCCTTCGCCGATGCTCTTCGGGATCCAGTTGATCTTCTTGTTATTAGCAACGAGCTTATCCTTGACAGCTGTCATGCGGATGAACCAGGATTCACGCGCATAGTAGATGAGCGGCGTGCCGCATCTCCAGCAGTGCGGATAGTCGTGCTCGAACTTCGGAGCAGCCGCGAGCAGGCCTCTTTGACGAAGGTCCTTCAGGACTTCCGGATCGCAGCTGACCGCGCCTTCCGCCATCTCCTTCTCGGTCGGCTTGCAGCGCATGCCTGCAAATGGCGTCTCCGCCGTCATCTTACCCTGCTCATCGACGAACTTGACGAACGGAAGATCGTAATTTCTGCCGATGCGGGAGTCGTCCTCACCGAAGGCCGGAGCGATATGAACGATACCGGTACCGTCGGTCATCGTGACATAGTCATCGACCGTGACAAAATGCGCTTTCTTGTGCTGGTCCGCAGCGGCCTTGCCGGCGCACTCATAAAGCGGCTCATATTCCATATACTCAAGATCCCTGCCGGTGTATCTCTCAAGGATCTCCCTGCCCTCGCCAAGGACCTTCTCGACCAGAGCTTCCGCCATAATATAGGTATATTCTCCGTCAACGACCTTGACGTAGCTCTCGTTCGGGTTCACGCAGAGCGCGCAGTTGGACGGCAGCGTCCACGGCGTGGTCGTCCACGCGAGGAAATAGAAATCGCCGTCTTTGGCCTTGAAGCGCACGACTGCGGAGCGCTCCTTGAGAGCTTTGTAGCCCTGGGCCACTTCGTGAGAAGACAGCGGCGTGCCGCAGCTCGGGCAGTACGGGACTACCTTGTAGCCCTTGTAAAGCAGGTCCCTGTCGAAGATCTGCTTGAGCGCCCACCACTCGGACTCGATAAAGTTGTCATGATATGTGACATAAGGATCATTCATATCCGCCCAGAAACCGACCGTATCGGAGAACTCTCTCCACATACCCTCATATTTCCAGACAGATTCCTTGCATTTCTCAATGAACGGCTCCACGCCATACTCTTCGATGGCTTCCTTGCCTTCAATGCCGATGATCTTCTCGACTTCGATCTCGACCGGAAGTCCATGTGTGTCCCATCCGGCTTTCCTCGGGACCAGTTCCCCTTTCATTGCATGGTAGCGAGGAATCATGTCCTTGATGACTCGTGTCAGGACATGGCCGATGTGCGGCTTTCCGTTGGCCGTCGGCGGTCCGTCGAAAAACATATAGGTCGGACAGCCTTCTCTCTGTCTGATACTCTTCTGGAAAATGTCATTGTCCTTCCAGAATTTGGCGGTCTCTTTCTCCCGCTCAACAAAATTCATGTCTGTGTCTACTTTTTTATACATGCTCTTGGCTCCTTTTCTCGTCAGGTTTGCCCTATACAAAACGCTATTATACGTTGAAGCGACATTTGTTGTCAAGAGTATCTGTTGCGGAGGCAGTCCACGGCTCCCCGGACATAAAAGAAGCCGCCGCCCGGCAGGGCGGCAGCCATTTGCTGATTCCTTCTTTAGAAGTACCAGTTCGCGCCGATCTGGATGTAATCACCCGTCCGGTTCGAACTTCTGAAATTAAGGTAGGTATTGTTTCGAATACCCTTTGTCAGGCAGTCCTCGACAGCCTTCTTGACGTCATCCGGCACATTTCCGCCAAGACGTCTCTGCCACAGCGAAGGATCGGAGACCTTCGGCGAGTAGCAGTACTGGCCGTCTGCCGTGAGCTGCGCAAGAGCTGTGGTGCCGTAGCCGCCGTAATTGGCGTCCGCACGGTTCATAGCCGAGCTGATGACCGCGAGAGCGCCTTCATAGCTTGCGTCATCCTCCTGAGCGACGATCGCCCAGATGAGTTCGAGTTCCTCCTGCGAGTAGGAAGAGTTATCGGTCGCGGATGTTCCGGTGATCGCTATGGAGTCGTATCTGGTCAGCGAGTACTTGTCGATGATACTCTTGATCGTCTGCTGGTAGCCGGGATCCTCCGCAAATTCCGCAAGAACCGTATCGATTACCTTGTCGACATCTTTCTCACCCTTCATATCGAGGTGTGTGCCGATAAGATACGCAGCCTCGTCAGCAAGACATGCTTCCATATCTTCATAGGTCCGGACCGAGACATCCTCATAGGTGTTCTGCAGTCCGTCTTTCTGCGGCATACTGCGGATGGCGGCAACGCCGGTCCACGGGCTCACCCAGGAATCATCCTTGATATCTTCCGAAATGTTCAGGATATTGTTATCCTCAGGCTGAATACCGCCGCTGTCCTGACTGCTGAAGGAAAGCCAGCCACTCTCCTGGATGACCTGCGCGATCATGACGGAACGGAGCAGTCCGTACTGCTCGTACGCTCTCGTCGCCGCTGTAGCCAGCGATTCGACGATCTGCATCTGTGCCCTTGTATCGCCCTCGACCGCCTTCTTGCCGAGCTCCACGAGCGAGCTCGCCTGCGTCGAGGATGTGCTGTCGTCTGTGATGAACCTGCAGGCCCAGCACACTTTATCGTAGTTCAGGTTCGATTCGATGATACCTGTTGTCGACGACGATGCATGGATGACCTTTCCGTTGCCGATATACATCATAACATGGTAGACAACGCCGTCGCGCGCATAGAAGACGAGGTCGCCCGGAAGCGCGTCTTCGACCGCGATCTTCGTACCTGCCTCCGCCTGTTCATAGGAACATCTCGGAAGCGAGATGCCGAACGCGCCGTAGATCTGCTGTGTAAAGCCGGAGCAGTCGGTTCCCTCGGTAAGCGACTCACCGCCCCATACATAGGGATTGCCGAGGAACTGTCTCGCGTAGCTGATCATCGCCTGGCGATCCGCGCTCGCAGTCGCCGAAATGTAATTGTACGTTGTCGGGATATCGCGGACCGTCGTCATCGTATAGCGGAACGCTTTGTTGTTGGCCGGAGCGATCAGCTGTTTAGCCAGCTTCATGCTGCTCTCGCCGCCCTGCCGGTCCACATACTCTTTCGCCTCGGCGCCTGTGATCAGATACTCTTTCTGAACAAAGCCTCTGACTGTACCGGACTCGATATAGAGCCACTCCGCATCTGAATCGTCAATGACGAAGCAGAGATTCTTATTATAAAGAACGCCGACGATCTCGTTGTTCTTGCCCTTGCCCTCGCGGACATTCAGGAAATTGTTGACGTTGGCGTAGGCATAGACCTTATCGATCTTCTTGAAACCCGACAGTTCGGGGTTCACGATCTTGGCAAAGGCCTGTGACGACGTTCTGACCGTATACGACTGCGTCGGCGCCGGTACGACCTGCGCGACCGGAGAATAGGTGACGGTGACTGTCGTATCAGCCGTAATCGTTCCGCTGACCGCGCCCTTATCCGGCTTATAGCCGCCGACCGCAGGTGAGGCGACATTGTAAGCCGAACCCTTCTTCAGAGCCGCGACATACGAATCCGCAATACGTCCTCCGCCCTGACGGACATAGGAAATCGTCAGTGTAAATTCCTGATTCGCCGCCTGTGCGTCAGCCGCGGCGGTATAAGTGACTGTGATCGTCTGGTCGGCCGCTCCCATCGTGCCGGTAACACTGGCAGAGGATGCGCTGTAGCCTTTGATCGTCGGAGAAGCGATGCTGTAAGTCTCGCCCGCCTTATAATCTCCCTGATAGGTGCTCGCGGCGGATTTGCCGTCCGCGTACTTATAAACGATGGACAGCCTGTAAGACGTTTTCGTCTCGCTGCCTGCCTGTGAATCTGTCTGGCTCGAATCATCCGGAGCGGCGATGCCCGAGCTGTCACCCGGAACCGTGCTGTCGCCCGAAGAAGAGCTGTCATCCGGGACTGTGCTGTCACCCGAAGCGGAGCTGTCGCCCGAAGTGGAGCTGTCGCCCGGAACCGTGCTGTCGCCCGAAGCGGAACTGTCGCCCGGAGCGGAGCCGCTTTGATCGGTGCTTTCACCCTGAGCAGAGCCGGATGTACTGCCCTCGCCGCTCGACGAATCCGCTGCAGATTCACTTGTAGAATTATTGTCTTCTCCCGATCCACCGGAGCTTATACTTTCTGGACCCCCATAAGACCCAGAAGATGCCGGTTCATTCTGGACGCCCGTATCAGCCTGGCTCTGTTCCCCCGAAGAAGCCTCGGCTGTTCCCGTATCTTCCACTTGTGCACTCGCAGCGGACGGCGTCGTCGTATGGTATGAGACCTGTGGCTCAGCCGTCTCCGTCACGCCGGCAAGTGAAGACTCACCGGAAGCGTATGCTGCCGTGGGATTCAAAACGGATGTCATCATCACACCGGCCAGAAGAAGACTCAATATCTGTTTTCTTCCGCTCAATTCTGGTTGTTACCTCCCCGTTACTATGAAGTTTCTGTACAAACGTGTCGGTCCGGAGGCAGGGCACACTACCCCCTTTAATCATACATAAAAAATTATAGCATCCATTTTCGCAAATGTCATTATTTCACAGTCTCTTTTTTTGTGATACTTTTGTGAAATTAAGAACATTCAGCGCATTTTTCACTTTTTTCCCTTTTTATGGCGCCTCTCACGGAGCGCATCCTGCTTGCTCCGGATCTTCTCGGCGTCGGCCTCGCTGATCATCTTCGTCGTCTTAATGACGAAGACCCGGCCTGAAACTGCTTTTCGAAGGCGGGCTTTGCTCTTGATGTACCCGTGTTCGGGACAATAACCGACCGCAAAATGGTTACGGCCGTTATCCGAGAACCACTTCACCCGCCGTTTCGCATTTTTGTGACAGACAAAACAGCGAACAGCCGTGATCTCCCGATCTTCCATCGCGAGCTCTTTTGTCGCGAACTCTCTTGAGATGAACTTTTCATACGTCTTGTAACGGATGAGGATCTGCTCTTCTTTCGACTGCGGAGTACGGTATGTATCGATCGAAAAATTCTCCAGAATGATATCATCGGGAATCGTACTCAGGATCCTTGCTGTGTAGACGGCGTCATCGAGAGCCTGATGGAACTCCCCGTCTGCCTCGAGCTTTAAAAAATCCACCGCATATTCCAGCGAGCGTCTCTCTTTTCGGTCTTCGTAGGTAATCGCGAAAAGCTTCTGTACATCCTCATAGATGAGCGGCCCCGAAAGGAGTCCGTCCAGATAATAAAAATCCAGATTGCGCTGCAGTTCGGTCAGATCCAGCGTTCCCCATGTACAGAACCTTGCATCCTTACCGCACCACCGGAAAAAAGCCTCCGCGGCTTTCGGGAAAAGGATGCCGTCCTTTTCCAGCTCCTCCATGGAAACAGCAATGACCTCGCGGGTCCTGAAATGGATCTTCCGATAGACCACCGGTCGGACAAGCTGGTGGAAGGTATCGATGATTTCCTTCTTCTCGTTCATTTTGACTGCGCCGAACTCAATGATCTCAAAGGGCAGTTTTTCATTCTCACGGGCCTTGCCATAAGGGCACTGGTTCCATTCCAGGTCGAGGATGATATAGTTCATGGGGATCTCCGTTCATTTTTAGTATGTTCCATCATACCGTGTTTCGTACAAATAGTAAAGCAGTCATTATGGTCATCGTACCGGCCGCTTAGTGTTGACGGTCCATCACCGTTTTGATACTATTATCTCACCCACATTAAACGGGTCGACAACCGAATCGGCTAAAACGAGCACAGGCCGTTCGGATCAGAAAGGATCATTCATGAAAGACGTATCATTAAGTACCATCGACACATTCCGCGGAATAACAGCCGCCTCCCCTCTCGACCACGCCATGACAAACGCCCTGACAAAGCACAGCGTAAGGGACGTCGCCTTCACGAACCGGGGTCTTGACGAGTCCCAGTTCCAGTTTTCAGTTGAAATCCCGACGATGGCCGCCACGAACCAGAAAGCCAGCGGCCGCTGCTGGATCTTTGCCGCGCTCAACGTTTTCCGCGAAGAAGTCGCCAAAAAATGCAGCCTTGAGAAGTTCGAGCTGTCCCAGAACTACACCGCTTTCTGGGATAAATTCGAGAAGATCAATTTCTTCTATGAAGCCATGATCGAACTCGCGGACAGACCTCTCACCGACCGACTGATCATTTTCCTGCTCGATCAGGCAATCAGCGACGGCGGTCAGTGGAACATGCTCATCAATGTCGTCGAGAAATACGGGATCATCCCGAAGGCTGCCATGCAGGAGACCTACCAGTCGAGCCATACCCGCGACATGAACCGCCTTATCAACACACTCCTTCGAAAAGGCGCTCTCGCGCTCAGGGCCGCTGCTCATCGCGGCGAAGACACCGAAGCCGTCAAGAACAGCTATCTGAAAGACGCCTACCGGCTTCTTACCATGTGCTTCGGCGAGCCGCCGAAGACATTCGACTTTGAGTACACCGACAAGGACAAGGCCTACCACGTTGACCGGAATCTTACGCCCTACACTTTCTACGAGAAGTATATCGGCTTCAACCTGAGAGAAGACTATGTCGGCATCATCAACTCCCCGACCGAGGACAAGCCGTTCTATCAGCTCTGCACGATCGACTATCTGGGGAACGTGGCCGGCGCGCCGCCCGTCACTTATCTGAATCTCCCGATGGAAGATATGAAGGATCTCATCGTAAAGCAGCTTCAGGACGGCAAAGTCGTCTGGTTCGGCTCCGATGTCGGTTCCCTCGGCGAACGTGAGATGGGAATCTGGAGCGATCAGGTCTTCGATTTCGACGGCACGCTCGGCATGGACTTCTCCATGACGAAGGAGGACCGTCTTAACATCCGCGAGTCCGCCATGAACCACGCCATGGTGATCACCGGCGTCAATCTCGATGAGAACGGCGTGCCGAACCGCTGGAAGATCGAGAACAGCTGGAGCGACGAGCGGGGCGAGAAAGGCTACTTTGTCATGAACGCCGGCTGGTTCGACAAGTTCGTCTATCAGGCCGTCATCGAAAAGTCCTATCTGAACGAGAAACAGCTCGCCGCCCTCGGTACGGAACCGCTGCACTTCATGCCGTGGGAACCGATGGGGACGCTGGCTGATTAACAACATTTCCCCTTTTATCTGCGAACACTCCAAAACTGCACAGACTAACAAGGAAGCAGGGCTAACGCCCTGCTTCCTTACTTACAAAC
>JAZRKZ010000210.1:0-2191 GCA_045646565.1 Lachnospiraceae bacterium | reverse complement strand
CATGGCTACGATCCGACTTAATTCCCTTATCTCTTCAAGTCCCTCATCCTCGGTAAAACTCGCAAAAAATACCTGATAGCCGCAGGAGGCGTATGTACTGCGAAGTTCCTCTCTCTCCCTCTCCGATACCAGATCCTGCTTATTAAAACAGATGGCCGAAGGGATTCCTTTCATATCCATTGTGATGAGGAACCGGTCGAGCAGAGCCAGGTTGGGTTCCGGGCTCTTCAGCGCGAACAGGATGAGCGCCTGTTCAACGTTGGCCGCTGCAGGACGAATCAGTTCGTTGACACGCGGATCGATCTTAATGAGGCTGCCCTCCCTGTCCTTTTCATGCGTGACCTCGATCTCCACGTTGTCACCGACGAGTGGTTTCTTCCCGAGCTTCCGGAAGATTCCTTTCGCCTTGCAAGCATAAATGCCGGATTCTACAGTATCAACATAGTAGAATCCGGCAATTCCTTTAATAATCTTACCCTTAACCATCAGCCCGCAGATGAGAATGTGACCGGCCAGGACGCGCGGGAGATATAATCGCCGTCATAGAGCTCATACATGACGACTTTTCCTTCGGGTACGCCGGCTGCGCCCTTGCAGAGCAGCTGATACGGAAATTCCATATAGTCGCCTTCGTCAACGGTCGTCTCGACAGTCTCGCCGTTCACGTTCTGCTGAAGTACCAGCCTGAATGCGCCGCCCTGATAGTTGGACGGTGCGTCCAGTGTGGAGTTCGTTGTCCAGCTCGCTGTCTGGATCGAAGCGCCACCGCCGGCAGTCTCCGACTGACCGATCATGGATGGATTGTTGACTGTCAGAATGATTTCCGTGCCGACGGATACTTCCGTGCCGCTGGAGATGCTCTGCTTGATGACATCGCCGATATTGACACGGTCAGAGGAACCGTACTCGATCCGGACGATCAGGCCCATCGCCTGAAGGGCCGCTACCGCATCCTCCTGCGGCAGACCGCCGTAGGAGCTGACGGTGACTTTGGCTGCATTTTCAGACCCTGTACTGACCGTCAGTGTGATGAGGTCCGTCGGTCCGACATTCTCGCCAACGCCCGGAGAGACCGAAATGATGTTGCCGATCGGGATTTCTTCGGAGGAGGCATTTGCAACCTGAATATTCGAGAAGCCGGCGTCTGAGAGCGCAGTCTGCGCGTCTGTCAGGGAGGAATTAATGATATCCGGCATCGTGATCGTCGTGCGTCCGCTGCTTCTGTAGTAGTAGATCGTCGTGTTCCTGTCGACCTTGGAGCCCGCGACCGGATCCTGTTCCATAATGATGCCGGCCTCGTACTCTTCCGACTCTTTCTCGCCCATATACTTGATGCCGAGGTTGGTCTGCTGCGCTTTCGCTGCCGCCTCGCTCTCGGACATACCGACGATGACCGGCACCTCGACCTGACCGCTGGATTCCGTCGTCGAAGTGTTGTTTGTCACTGTGGCGACTGTGCTTTCCGTGACAGCCGGTACGCCGTTGTCCGGTTTCTTGCCCATACTGAAGAGACCTGCCGCTCTCGCGATAAAGTAGATCAGTACGCAGATGATCAGCGCGCCGATCACGAATCCTCCGATCGTCATGGCTTTCTCAAGTCTGCCGGACAGTCCGTCATCATCGTCATTATCATCATATCCGTCATAACCGTCGTCCACCGGCGTCTCGCTGCCTGATCTGGCCGCGGCGGTCGACGTAAATGTCTTCTGGCTGATATCCGTGCGTGTGTGACCGTCGCCTGAGCGGATACGGTCCTGCTCCTCCGGCGTGATCACAACGGTTCTTGCGTGATCGGAAAGAGGAGCCAGTGTGACGAATCTTCCGTCCGGCTCTACCAGCGAATGCTTGAGGTCGTTAATGACATCATTCATCGACTGGTATCTTCTGTCAACGCTCTTCTGTGTGCACTTGTAAATGATCTGTTCAAGCGAATACGGAAGATCCGGCGCGTACTTTGACGGCGGATCCATCTCGTCCTGCAAATGCTTGATCGCAATCGCCACCGTCGTCTCACCGTCAAACGGTACATGTCCAGTGACCATCTCGTACAGTGTGATACCAAGCGAATAAATATCCGATCTGGAATCGGAATAGCCGCCGCGTACCTGCTCCGGAGAACTGTAATGCACCGAACCCATCGCGTTGGCGCTGATCGTGTTCGACGACGCCGCGCGGGCGATGCCGAAATCTG
>JAZRKZ010000209.1:0-2170 GCA_045646565.1 Lachnospiraceae bacterium | reverse complement strand
AATCTGAAGGTATGGGTATCATCCTTGATGTGCCGAGCGGTTCGGTGCATGTGGCGGATGACCTTTTTTATGATGCAGTAAGAATCATGAGCAGGACACAGGACCCGGAGAAAGTCATAGCCGGCCTTGTCGAAAACTATCCGGACACAGACATGACGGAGATCAAAGAAGTTCTGGAGGAGATCGAAGAGCTGAGAAAGGACGGCTCCCTCTTTACGGAGGAACCGTACAGACCGTCCATTGAACAGTTTGCGACCAGGCCGACCGTGGTCAAAGCCCTCTGTCTTCATATAGCCCATGACTGCAACCTCGCATGCCGCTACTGTTTTGCGGAGGAGGGAGAATATCACGGCCGGAGAGCCCTTATGTCCCTTAAAGTGGGCAAAAAGGCGCTTGATTTCCTAGTATCGAACTCCGGTATGCGTACGAATCTTGAAGTGGACTTCTTCGGCGGTGAACCGCTCATGAACTGGAAGGTCGTCAAGGAGCTCGTCGCATACGGGAGAGAACTTGAGGAGAAGACGGCGGGGACGATCGCCACGAAAAAATTCCGGTTCACACTGACAACGAACGGAGTGCTTCTGAATGATGAAATCATGGAGTTCTGCAATCGGGAGATGCACAATGTCGTCCTTTCCATCGACGGCAGAAAAGAAGTCCATGACCGTATGCGCCCGTTCCGGGGAGGACAGGGAAGTTATGATCTGATACTTCCGAAATTCCTGAAATTTGCCAAAATGCGGAACGAGCTCGGACTTTCCTATTATGTCCGCGGGACGTATACGCATCATAATCTCGACTTTGCCGAGGATGTGCTTCATCTCGCGGATCTCGGCTTCGACCAGATTTCGGTGGAGCCGGTCGTCGCGCCTCCTTCGGAGGACTACGCGATAAAGCCCGAAGATGTGCCGTATTTATGCGAGCAGTACGATTATCTCGCGCGTGAGATGATTAAGCGTAAAAAGGAAGGAAAGGGTTTTAATTTCTTCCATTTTATGATAGATTTAACAGGTGGTCCCTGCGTGTATAAACGATTATCCGGCTGTGGCAGCGGTACAGAGTACCTTGCGGTCACGCCCTGGGGGGATTTTTACCCCTGCCATCAGTTCGTCGGAACGGAAAAATTCCTGCTCGGCGATGTGGATAGAGGCGTAGTACGGAACGATATTGTGGGTGAATTCAAGAAGGTGAATGTGTACTCGAAGGAGGAATGCAGTACCTGTTTCGCACGTTTCTTCTGCAGCGGAGGATGTGCGGCGAATTCCTACAATTTCACAGGCGGAATCAATGACACGTATGAGATTGGCTGCATACTGCAGAGAAAGCGCGTCGAGTGCGCGATCATGCTCAAGGCGCAGGAAGCAGACATGTGATATACAAGAGACACGTAAGGTGTCGCGGCACCTTGGAATATAGCAGGGGTGGTCTCTTATAGGAGGTAGTGGATATGAAAAAAAGAACAGGAATTTTTGTAATCCTCTTGTCGGTGATCGTGTCGGTCGTCATGATCTTCACAGCGCTGACAGGATGGGGAAATACGCACAGGGGCTCGATGCGGAATATCAAGCTCGGACTTGACCTGTCCGGCGGCGTATCGATTACCTACGAGGCGGATGAAGCCGTTCCGGCGATCGACGATATGGATGATACCGTGTACAAGCTGCAGCGCCGTGTCGAAGAGTATTCGACCGAGGCGAACGTGTACAAGGAAGGTACCAATCGTATCAACGTCGAGATTCCGGGCGTCACGAACGCCGACGAGATTCTTGAAGACCTCGGCACGCCGGGTTCTCTCTACTTTATTTCACAGACGGATGCCAACGGCAATTCAAATTACCAGTATGACCAGGCACAGGGCCAGTATGTCCTGAATTACACGATCGAGGAACTCGAGGCGAGCGGATCCATCGTCTGCACCGGCTCCGATGTTGCGGACGCTCAGGGAGGCGTTGATACCTCCGATACATCCGGCAACAAGTATGTTGTTTCGCTCGAATTCACATCCGCCGGCACGACCAGTTTCGCGGAAGCTACAAAAAAAGCATTTTCCGCCGGCGAGTCCATCGGTATCTACTATGACGGCAAGTTCGTCTCTGTTCCGAAGGTCAACGCGGCCATCACGGACGGCCGCGCAATCATCGAGGGCATGGATTCCATCGAGGAAGCCAAG
>JAZRKZ010000208.1:0-2208 GCA_045646565.1 Lachnospiraceae bacterium | reverse complement strand
AACTCCTTGGCTCACAGAACGACATGGCTACGATCCGACTTCTCAAAGCCCCGGCTTTTCAGTATTCTCGCGAGACCGCTCATGGAGATCCCGCCGATCCCTGAAAAAAAAACGTGGATAGGGGTGTTAAAGTCGAGCTGGTACATAGGCCCTCCTTCGCTGGCTGATGCTCTTAAAGCATGTGTTTTTCATATCTTACAACGTTCGTATCATACAATAAGAAGCGGCGCAAGTCAAAAAATGTGTAATTGCATGAACAAAACGGGATATTTTCGGAGAAAGATATTAAATATCAGATGGGACGCGGCAATTGTCGCAAAATAATGATCAGTTTCATTTCTGATTCCAATATGTTATAATATGATCGCTTAATTATATGCATATTCCATCAGGAGATCATATATAATTAAGTGACAATCATACCAGAGGTGGCAACATGATAGTTAAGAAAGAAATGATCGCAATGCTGTTGGCAGGCGGCCAAGGGAGCAGGCTCGGAATTCTTACTTCGAACATGGCCAAACCGGCAGTATCCTTCGGCGGAAAGTACAGGATCATTGACTTCCCGCTGAGCAACTGCATCAATTCGGGTGTGGATACGGTCGGTGTTCTGACGCAGTATATGCCCCTTCGGCTCAATTCGCACGTAGGGATCGGCATCCCGTGGGATCTGGACAGGAATGTGGGCGGTGTTTCGGTATTATCGCCGTATGAGCAGATACAGCATACGGAGTGGTATACCGGGACCGCAAACGCAATTTACCAGAATCTCGCGTATATGGAGAGCTACAATCCGGATTACGTGCTCATTCTGTCGGGAGATCATATCTATAAGATGGATTACGAGTCCATGCTGGATTTCCACAAGGAGAACCGCGCGGAGGTGACCATCGCTGTCATGCCCGTCCCGATGGAGGAAGCAAGCCGTTTCGGAATTATGATCACCGATGAGAACAGAAAGGTCCTGGACTTTGAGGAGAAACCGGAGCATCCCCGCAGCAACCTGGCTTCCATGGGTATTTATATCTTCAACTGGAAGACGCTGAAGGAATCGCTCATCGCCAACAGAGAACAGCCCAATCTGGATTTCGGTAAACACATTATTCCGTACTGCCGCGACAACGGATCTCCCCTCTTCGCGTATGAATTCAACGGATACTGGAAAGATGTCGGAACACTCACCTCCTATTGGGAAGCAAATATGGAGCTGATCGACATTGTTCCGGAGTTCAATCTGTACGAGGAGTACTGGAAGATCTACACAAAGAGCACGTCGAACGTGCCGCAGTATTTTGGCCCCGAAAGCGCAGTAGAACGAACGATCATCGGCGAAGGGACAGAGATCTGCGGCAGGGTCTACAACTCTGTGATCGGCTGCGACGTGATCGTCGAAAAGGATGCCGAGGTCAGGGATTCCATTCTGATGAACGGGACCCGGGTCGGCGCCGGCAGCAGGCTGCACAAAGTCATCGCTGCGGAAAATGTCACGATCGGAGCCGGGGCCGTCCTTGGCGAAGGCCGGGATGTTCCCAATGATACCAGACCGGATATTTACCGGGAGGGTATCGTTACACTGGGAGAAGGCACAGTGATCCCCGGGGGAGTCAGCATCGGAAAGAACGTGGTGATATCCGGTGAGACGACCGGCGAGGATTACCCGGGCGGCAGGCTGGAAAGCGGAAAATCTCTGGTGAAAGAAGGTGACGCACAATGAGGGCGGTAGGAGTCATTCTGGCCGGCGGGAACAGCAAGCGGATGAAGGAGTTGTCGAGAAAGAGGGCGGTGTGCGCGATGCCCGTCGCGGGGAGTTATCGCAGCATCGATTTTGCTCTCAGCAACATGGAGCACTCCAGGATCCAGAAGGTCGCGGTCCTGACCCAGTATAATTCAAGAAGTCTGAACGAGCACCTGTCATCGTCCAAATGGTGGGATTTCGGACGAAAGCAGGGGGGATTGTTCCTCTTTACGCCTTCCTTTGCGGACGCCAGCAGTCAGTGGTACCGCGGGACAGCTGACGCGATCGCGCAGAATATCGGCTTTCTTAAGAATTCACATGAACCTTACGTAGTGATCGCTTCCGGTGACTGCGTATACAAGCTGGACTACAATGAAGTGCTCGAATACCATGTGAAAAAGAGAGCGGACATCACTGTAGTGGTCAAGGAAATGCCGGAAAGCTTTAATGTGGAACGGTATGGAACAGTGCAG
>JAZRKZ010000207.1:0-4964 GCA_045646565.1 Lachnospiraceae bacterium | reverse complement strand
ACTTCCGCTGGCCATCTCGGCGATCCGGACCGGAGGGTCGATGCCGGTCGTCTTTAATGCGTCCAACGAGTGGGCAAATGCAATCTTCAGGCGCGGAGACATCTCCTTCCTGCAGATCTATGATGTCATCGAGGATACAATGTCGCGTCACCGGGTGATCGGGGTACCGACAGTCGATGAGATATTTGCAGTACAGGAAGAAATTGACGCGTACTGCGAACAAAAGTATAATTCATGACCTTAGTGGGGACGGGCCTCCTGCGGTGGAAACGCAGCAGGGACCGTCCTCTTATTTATGATAAATTTATAGTCTAAAAGGGGTATTTGAGATATAATAAGTGAAAGCGCCTTGATCCGTCACCGGTCGAGGCCAAAATACAGTGTTATTGTTCACATTCAGGGGGGATGCTTTCGCATCGGACGGGAGTTTCAGAGTGAGAATAATAAGATGAGGTAAAATGTAATGATCCTTGATACGATAAAGGGACCTGAAGATATAAAGAAACTGACTTATGCACAGCTGGAGCAGCTGGCTGCGGAGATCCGGACCTTCCTGATCGAGAAGATCAGCCATACAGGAGGTCATCTTGCATCCAATCTCGGCGTAGTGGAACTGACGATTGCCCTGTACCGGGTCTTTGATTTCCCGACGGACAAGGTGATCTGGGACGTCGGTCATCAGTCCTATACGCACAAGATCCTGAGCGGAAGAAAAGAGGGCTTTGACGAGCTCCGGCAGTACGGCGGCATGAGCGGTTTCCCGAAGAGGAAAGAGAGCTGCTACGATGTGTTTGATACAGGCCACAGCTCCACATCGATCTCCGCCGGCCTCGGTATGGTGCAGGCCCGCGACCTTCTCGGGGAAGACTATAAGGTCATTTCCGTGATCGGCGACGGTGCTCTTACCGGCGGCATGGCGTATGAAGCCCTGAACAATGCGGGCGCTAGAGACAAGAATTTTATTATTATCCTGAATGATAATAATATGTCGATTGCCAATAACGTCGGCGGTATGTCCACTTACCTGAGCGAGATCCGCGCGCTCGAGGGCTACAACACGCTGAAGAAGAATGTTTCCACGAGGCTCAAGCAGACGGATATCGGCTCCCGTATGTACCGGTTCGTATCGAAGACGAAACACTCGATCAAGCAGATTCTTCTGCCGGGCATGCTCTTTGAGGATATGGGGATCACCTATCTGGGACCGGTGGACGGACATGATATACGCAAGATGGCGACCATATTCCGCGAGGCGAGATCGATCGACCGGACGGTCCTCATCCATGTCGTCACACAGAAGGGCAAGGGCTATCCGCCGGCGGAAGATAATCCCGAAAAGTTCCACGGAGTCGGCGCGTTTGACGTCGCTTCGGGAAAATCCACGGGCAGTAAGAAGAAAGAGACGTATACAGAGGTCTTCTCCGACGAGCTATGTCAGATCGCCTCGCGAAACAGCGACATCGTTGCTGTGACCGCGGCGATGCCGGATGGGACGGGGCTGAAGAGATTTGCACAAAAATATCCGGACAGATTCTTCGATGTGGGAATCGCCGAGCAGCATGCGGTCACGTCGGCGGCAGGAATGGCAGCCGCGGGACTTCGGCCTGTCGTCGCAGTCTATTCTTCTTTCATGCAGCGGGCGTTCGACCAGATCATGGTGGATGTCTGTCTTCAGAATCTTCCTGTCGTGTTCTGTATTGACAGGGCAGGTCTCGTCGGCAGCGACGGGGAGACGCATCAGGGCATCCTGGATCTTACTTATATGTCGGCAATCCCGAACATGACGGTCCTTGCGCCCAAGAATAAGTGGGAGCTTCGGAAAATGCTCCGTTTCGCGATGAACTTCGGAGCACCGATCGCGGTCCGCTACCCGCGTGGGATTGCCTATGACGGCCTGCCGAATCATCTGGCGGAGATCGAGTATGGCAGGAGTGAAGTGATCTTTGAGGAGAGCGGTATCGCGCTCATGGCCGTCGGCAGCATGGTCAGCACGGCGGAGCATATCCGCGAGAAGCTCCTTATGGAGGGATACAGCTGTTCGCTCATTAACGGCCGCTTTGTGAAGCCTGTGGATACGGACATTGTTGACCGGCTGGTCAGGAATCATGACATGATCATTACCCTCGAGGAGAATGTGAAGAGGGGCGGCTACGGCGAGTGCATCACGGATCATGTGGCCAAGCATTATCCGAATATCCGTGTTGTGAATATTACTCTGCCGGACGCCTACGTTGAGCACGGCGACGTGACTGTGCTGAGAGAAGCGCTCGGCATTGACAGTGATTCGATCATGGAGAAGATACGAGGCGAGCTTAGGATGGTGTAAGCGGCCAGGCGGCTTTAATACACAGATCGGTCACAGGAAAGGGGTATCATCATGGCAGACATGCGTCCTTTTCCGTGCCGAAATATGACAAATTTCCCGAAATAACCGGTATGAGGAGGATAGGAGACATATGTTTATAACAAGACTCATCAGCGGGATCATACTCGTTGTCATCGCTCTGGTGACTATTATGATCGGCGGACCGTTACTTGCGGTCACCCTTCTTGCAGTCTCGCTCGTCGGCATGCATGAATTATACGGCGCGATGGGAGTCGTTAAACCGAATTCCGCGCAGAAGCAGGCGGAGGGCGCAGAGTATAAGGCCCGGGATAAGAACCGGCGGAAAGCGCCGACGGAATCGATGAACGGACTTGCGGCGATGGGAATGGCAGGAGCTGTCTGCTATTACGGACTGCTCTTCTTTATGCCGGAGCAGTATTACCTTGTCGGCGTTGTCATGACCCTCATACTGGTCCTTGCGGTATACGTTTTTATGTATCCGAAGTATCACGCGGAGCAGGCGATGGCGACGTTCTTCGGTATGATTTATGTATCGGTCATGCTTGGGTTCATCTATGTGATCCGATGTCAGGAGGACGGCAAGATCCTGGTCTGGCTTGTCTTTCTGAGTTCGTGGGGCGCGGACACCTGTGCCTACTGTGCAGGCCGGCTTTTCGGAAAGCATAAGATGGCGCCGGTGCTCAGTCCGAAAAAGTCCGTGGAAGGCGCGGTCGGCGGCGTGATCGGCGCAGGTCTTCTGGGCTTCATCTTCGCGTATGTCTTCCATGAGCCGACAGTCGCGTACGCAGTCATCTGCGCCGCCGGAGCGCTTATCTCGATGGTGGGAGACCTTGCGGCCTCGGCAATCAAGAGGGATAAGGGGATCAAGGACTACGGAAAGCTCATTCCCGGTCACGGCGGCGTCCTCGACCGGTTCGACAGTGTGATCTTTACCGCGCCGGTCATTTATTTCCTGTCGCTCATTTTGATCAGTTCACTATAAATTTTCACGAGTATGCCGCCGCGCATGCATGGCCTTCGCCATGCGGCATGGCGGTTTGTATATGATGCGGAGATTAATTACTATATGAAATGGATTTTGGCTTTTTTGATTCTGTCGATATTGATTGCGTTCCATGAGTTCGGGCATTTTCTATTTGCAAAAATGTCCGGAGTCGACGTGGAGGAGTTTTCGATTGGATTCGGTCCGAGAGTGCTCACAACGGTAAAGAATGGGACCAGATATTCGTTGAAGCTGCTCTTATTCGGCGGCTCCTGCCAGATGAAAGGAATGTACGACGACTATGACGAGGATGAGGACGGCAACCCGATCGAGGTGCCGGCTGAGCCTGAGGAAGGCTCTTTTCCGGCTGCGTCGCTGGGAAAGAGGGCGGCGATCATTTTCGCGGGTCCTCTCTTCAATTTTATTCTCGCGTTCGTCGGCGCGGTGATCATCATCAGTATTGTCGGCTACGACCCGGCGGAGGTGGTCTACGTGCAGGAGGGCTCTCCGGCTGCGGAGGCGGGGCTTCGTGAGGGCGATACGATCACCCGGTTCATGGGCAGTCATATACGCATCGGGCGGGACCTGTCCACATGGTTCGTTTTCAACTCTCTTTCCGAAGACAGTGAAGTGAAAATGACATATGAGCGGGATGGTGAAAAGAATACCATCACGTTTGATCCGATGGTGACGGTGCGTCATATGATGGGTATGACATACCACTACGACCAGCCGGAAGCGACGATTGAAGCCGTCGCAGCCGGATCGCCGCTTGAAAGCGCCGGCGTCGCCGCGGGGGATGTGATCCTGGCCATCGACGGCAGCGAGATCACGGATTCGAATTCGATGAGCAAGTATTTCGACGAGCATCCGCTGACGGAAGAACCCGTGCATCTTCTTCTTAAGAGAGGAGGGGAGACCTTCGAGACGGATGTTGTTCCGACAGAAAATCGTTCTGTAAGTCTCGGGTTTTCCTATAATCTCGGCAGAGTTCCGACATCCGCGTTCGGCGTTCTGAAGTACAGTGTCACCGAGCTCAGGTATCTTATCACATCGACGGTCAAGTCCGTCGGAGCCCTCTTTACCGGCGTGTTCAGCGTGAACGATCTGGCTGGTCCGGTCGGCGTGGTCGACATTGTGGGCGAGACCTATGAGGAGACAAAGTCGGAGGGAGCTCTGATCACCTGGATGAATATGATCAATCTCCTGATCCTTATCTCGGCCAACCTCGGCGTCATGAATCTGCTCCCGATTCCGGGACTCGACGGCGGACGGCTGCTCTTCATGCTGTTCGAGCTGATCTTCAGAAAGCCGATCAACAAAAAGGTGGAGATGACGATACAGCTCGTGGCTGTCGCAGCCCTGCTGTTCCTGTCGGTCTACGTGATGTATCATGATATTTTGAGGCTTCTTGCCAGATAGCGGGCTGAGCTTGAGATTTGCTGACAGTTCACCTGCAGCAGTTTCAATCTTTTTTTAATATTTCGCCGGTATCATACAGTTTGAAAGGCGGTGATAATATGCGGATCCTTCTTGCCGAAGACGAAAAAAGAATGGCTGCGGCACTGGTGGCACTGTTGGAACAGGAAAAGTATGACGTCGACCATATGGCAGACGGTGCCTTGGCACTGGCCG
>JAZRKZ010000206.1:0-3316 GCA_045646565.1 Lachnospiraceae bacterium | reverse complement strand
TGTATTGTCTTCCTAAGACCGCTTGGCCTCCGACTTGTAGACGAAGATATCGCAGTCCGCGATCTTCATAATATCCTCAGCGGTCGGTTGATAGCTGTGCAGGTCGACGCCGTCGTCGAGCAGAAGCGTCGTCTCGATCCCTGCCGGAGAGTCCTTAACGATTTCCTGTACCCAGTCATATTCCGGGAAGATGGTCGTCACAATGCTGATCGCCGAATCGCTGTCTGCGGAAGAATTGTCTGTCTCCGTGGGAGAAGAGACGGCGGAGCTTTCCGTTCCGCCGCCTGGGCCCTGTCCGCAGCCGGAGAACGGGATCGCTATGAGCGATGCGGCAAGGGCGGCGGTGATAAATTTGTGTCTGACCATTGGTTAATGCGCCTCCTTAAATTGTCAGAAATTGTCGGTTGTGAATTTGACAGGAATTCTAACAAAGGCAGGACGATTAGTCAAGCAGGAGATGAAAAAGGACGTCCGCGACCATGTCGGCCACGGCGAGCTTATAGAGGAGACGGGTCTCCTCGGGCGGGATCTCCCGCGTGAAGGAGACGGTGCTGCCTTTATGGGTGACCGCGAAATAGACCCGGCCCGGCACGGAATCCGCCGCGTTGGCGGGATCGATGTTCCCCATCGTGCCGGTCACGCCGACGCCGATGTCCGCCTTCATTAATTCGGCGCAGCGCTTCGCCATGGCCTCGGCGGTCTGGGTGGAGTAGACCGAATATGTCCCGATCAGATCCGCGGGAATCCCCATCAGGATCTTAGCCTCGTTGCTGTACGTGATGAAAGCGCCTTTTATGACCGCAGACGATCCCTCTGTGTCCGTGATGAGCGAGGCGATCTGGCCGGATGTGGCGCTCTCCATGGTCGTGATCGTCATGGAGCGGGAGATCAGTAGTTCTGTCAGGCGCCGGTATTTCTCCCGGACTTTTCTTTCGCAGACTGGCATAGTTCCTCCTTCAAGCCGGCAGTTTTTTTTCGCAGATCAGTACCTGAGTTTTAACTGCGACAGCTTTACCGGCACATGATAGCCGAGCGATTTCAGGTAGTATTCCATACCCCGCCCGGCAAGGTCGATATGGTTCTTCGGAGCGACCGTCACGCTCCCGAGCGGCAGCTGTTCGTCCGCGGAGCAGTCGATTTTGATGTAGGGGATCAGAACGCCGTTCGACTCACGGAAAAAGACTTCGTTCGGGGGATTTCGGAATACAAAGCGGTATTCCCGCTCGGACGCGAAGGCTGTCTGCTTGAAGAACAACGCGTACAGCGCGATCGTTTTCTGCAGGGTGAGCTTGTATTCGCTGAGATACGCGCTTCCTCCGTGCCGCCATGCATCCAGTATCTCGCCGAACGGAATCCCCAGCTCCCGGGGAATCTGTTCCACGATCAGTCTTCTCAGACAGTTCTTCTGTTCGTTCCGGTCGTAAACAACGAAGCCGTCGCAGAAAATGACCGTATGCTTCATGATGCGGTTCCGCATGTTCAGTCCGTCGAACTCCAGGTTATAGCCGGTACGGTCGCCGAACTCGGACCAGAGCGTCAGACTGTCCGGCGATGTGCTGAAGGAGATGAGATAGTATTCATATTTGTGGAATTCATCCAGATTGTCGCGAATGAGATGCCGGATCGTCTCCTGCCAGTGCTTTTCCCTGATCTCGTCGATGACCTCGTCGAGCACGCTGAGGATGTACTGCATCTCATTGACATCGTTCAGGAACAGTGTGTTCGTCGCAAAAAGATTGTGGGTCTTCAGGATTTCCTGTACGCTCTGACATCTGGTGTAGTGATAGAGGCGGGTGGTTCCGTCAAGGAATTTTAAGTTCAGGAATCGTCGAAGCATGATCTGACCTCCGCTTGTGGTATTGTCCTAATTGTAACATAAAACACAGTCGTTTAATATCAGGGGATGATTCAAGATATGTTCAGTAATGGATTCTTGCCTTGTGATAATCAAACTGAAATGGTATACTTGGAATAGTTTGTTAGAATGAGGTAACTATGAGAAGAACTATTTGGAGGTGGCTGACAGCCGTCATATGCGTCTTTTTGCTTGCGGGATGCGGCAGCGAGGCCCCAGAGACCTCGGCGGACCTCGTTTTCAGGTTCTACAGGTCCTCGTCCGGCGACGCCAAGCTCATTCGCGATAATTATCTCCTGACGACCATCAGGAGAAAGCTGATCGGCATCGATCTGAACACCGGCAAGGTAAGCGATCTCGGTATTTCCTGTGACTGGCTGAGTGTTGTGCCGGAGGACGGAGTTATCATTTACAGTAACGCCAATTACGAACTTGGCGCCTGTATTCTCGGTCAGGACAACAAGATCACACAGAACAATATCCTGTTCACCAATACGGAAGCCGACTTTATGATCGACCCTGCGATCGAAAAGATCGCCGGCTCCTATTACATCAGCATGACGTTCGTGGACGGACGGCTCAATAACAGCAATCCCAAGGAGGATAACGGTCAGTATACGATCCGCTTTTACAAGTCCGATGACCTGAAAAAACTGACGTATCTGTCTGATGTCGTGAGCGCGAAGCGTAACCTGGAAGATATCAAGCTCATCGTCGCAAATCAAAAGATATACATGTTCTTTGAGAAGGAGACGCTGGATCAGGGGAGCTCAGCGATTCAGATGGCGGCTTCCGGCGACATGGGACGGCACTGGGATCAGCCGGTCACGGTGCTTCCGAGCGACGCGGACCAGGAACCGGCCGGTCTTCTGCGCACGGATGACGGATGGGATCTCTTTTACAGCTCCGATATCGATTCTCCGGGGGAGTCCTACAACGGCGCCCATGCGTACATAGCGCATCTTGACGACAATATGAAGGTTATCACAAGCAACCAGCGGCTGGATCTTGCGACTCCGGATGAGTCGGATGAGGAGAAGGACCAGAAAGGCGGCATTCTTCTCTACGACGTGCGGAAATTCGGTAACGATATCTATTTCGCGTATTCGGAGGCTCATCTGAGTTCCGATAACTTATGTGTGTCAGTTTTTGAGACAGGAGAGTAATTCGTGGCAAAAATGAGGCGTGGGAAAAGAAAGATGAATGCGACCCCGTTCGTGCTCGTGGCTGTGTTCATCGCGGTAGTCGGGATAACGACCTGGTATCTTTTCTTTTATGAAGACGAACGTTCGGGAAGAGCGGATAATCCGCATGAAGTCGTTGTGGTCAACGGCGTACCGTCTTCGCTGATTGACGACAAGGACGACGCATCCGCGGAAAGCAGCGGGAAAACGGATGACCCGGGCGGGATCATTCGGAAAGACGGGACAGTCGATGTGACGAAAGTCCCCCACCTTTACG
>JAZRKZ010000205.1:0-3115 GCA_045646565.1 Lachnospiraceae bacterium | reverse complement strand
CAAACTACATTTTAGATTGTAAACTGCTCAAACTACACTTTAGATTGTAAACTGCTCAAACTACATTTTAGATTGTTAACTGCGCAAACTACATTTTAGATTGTAAACTGCTCAAACCACACCTTAGATTGACGAAACACTGCTCAAACCACATCTTAGATTGACGAAACAATGTTTAAAACATATAATGAAAATATCTGTATACAGATATCAAAATCCGCAAAAACGGACCGATTACACAGGAATCTGAGGAATGATTGACAGTTCAAGCCCTGCTTTTCTGCGGCTCGCCGCGGATGTGAGACTTCTGCAAATCGCCGCGGATGTGAGGCTTCTGCGAATCGCCATGGATGCGAACTTCTTCTGCAAATCGCCGCGGATGCGAGACTTGATAAATAGAAAGGCAATATATGAACAAACTACTGAATAATTTTGAGCGCAAATTCGGCCGGTACGCAATCCCGCGTCTGACCTTCATCATGATCTGCTGCTATGTGGTCGGATACGGCCTCCAGCTGATCAATCCAAACGTCGCGCAGTTCATGACTTTGGAGCCTGGACTCATCCTGCGGGGGGAAGTGTGGAGAATCATCACATGGATCGTCATCCCGCCGGCGAGCCTTGATTTGAGCGGAATCGGACTCATTTTCACGCTGGTCATGCTGTTCTTCTATCTGTCCATCGGCACGTCCCTCGAGCGGGCGTGGGGAGATTTCAGATATAACATATATATCTTCGGTGGGATGCTTTTGACGTTGATTGCCGCATTCATTTGCTATTTTGTCTTTTCAGCAATCATCGGACAGAAGGTCATGGTCGGGAACACCTTCAGCACGTATTATATAGTGATGTCGATGTTTTTGGCATTTGCAGCAACATTCCCCGAAGCGCAAGTCTACCTCTACTTCATCATTCCGATCAGAGTGAAATGGCTCGGCATTTTGTACTTTGCCATGATGGTCTATGAGTGCGGCGCGCATGTGCGGTATATCCTGGCCGGCAATATCGCCCACTGGATCCCGATCATCGCGATGTTCGCCGCCCTCATCAATTTCTTCATATTCTTCTTCTCGACAAGAGACTTCCGGCGCTATTCGCCGAAGGAGCGGAAGCGCAGGAGAGAATTTGAGAAAGGCCTTGAAGAGGGAAGACGCCGCTACGAGAACAATGTGAACCGGGCACGCGGGAACGAGACAGGAGGCGGAGTCTTCCAAAATCCGTTCCAGCAGAATGCGGCGGGACGCATGGGCGCGCATGGACAGGCTGCGCAGCAGTCACGACCGGTCTTCAAACCGACCCGCCACAGGTGCGAGATCTGCGGCAGGACGGAAGCGTCGGACCCCGATCTTGAATTCCGTTTCTGCTCAAAATGTGAAGGGAATCATGAGTACTGCATGGATCACCTGTATACACATACGCACATAATTACGTCGAAGCAGGGTGGGCAGGATGAGTAAACATCCCGCATAAGAAGGGCAAACATCTTGCAAATAATGCAAAGCTGCTCGTACAGGAAAGGCAAAAATCACGCATAGAATGCCCAACCACCCACATCAATGCGCAACCTAAAACAGTAACCAAGGCTTTACCCAATAAATAAAAAGGAGTGTGTCAAAATGAAAAAAACAAAAATTGTATGCACGATGGGTCCACAGGAGCAGAACATTGATCTTCTTGTGAAGCTGATCAACGCCGGCATGGATGTCGCAAGATTCAACTTCTCCCACGGCACACACGAAGAACAGCTACTGCGTATGGACGCTGTTCGGAAAGCCCGCGAGATCACAGGAAAACCGATCGCAATGCTTCTCGACACAAAGGGACCGGAGATCCGTACAGGCAAGCTCGTGAACGGCGAAAAGGTCCTCCTTGAAGAGGGCAAGAAGATAACGCTGACGACAGAAGACATCATCGGCACAGCGGACAAAGTCTCCATTTCCTACAAGCTCCTCTGGCAGGATGTAAAGCCGGGCAACAGGATCCTTGTCGACGACGGTCTCATGGAATTGGTGGTGGATGAGATTGTGGGGGAGGATATTATTTGCACGATCCGCACCGGCGGCTACCTCTCCGAAAGAAAAGGCTGCAACATCCCGGGCGTCAGCACACAGCTCCCGGCCATCACAGAACAGGACAGAGACGACCTCATCTGGGGCGCGCAGAACGGTTTCGACCTTGTCGCCGCTTCTTTCATCCGTGACGCGGCTGGCGTCAAGGCGATCAAAGATCTCCTGGCGGAGCACGGCAGTAACATTCCGGTCTTCTCAAAGATCGAGTGCACAGAAGCCGTCCAGAACGTTGATGAGATTATCGCGGCATCCGACGGTATCATGGTCGCCCGCGGCGATCTCGGCGTCGAGGTCCCGGCCTATGAGGTCCCGCACATCCAGAAATCCATTATCGACAAGTGCAACAAACGGTACAAACCGGTCATTACAGCAACACAGATGCTGGATTCTATGATCCGCAATCCGCGTCCGACTCGTGCGGAGGTTACGGACGTTGCAAATGCAATCTACGACGGCACCGACGCCATCATGCTCTCCGGTGAGACTGCGGTCGGCAAATATCCGGTCGAGGCGGTCACTCTGATGTCTCAGATCGCGGACAACACAGAGCAGTACATGAACGAGGCCCAGTTCACACATAAGCGTACAATGGAGGAGCAGAGCAGTATTTCCAGCTCCGTCTGCTTCGCGACTGTACGCACGGCCAAGAATGTCGGCGCCAAGGCAATCATCATCCCGACGATCTCCGGCAAGACCGCAAGGCTCATGTCCAACTTCCGTCCGGACATCCCGATCTACGCTGTCAGCCCGCTTGAGAATATGTGCAGAAGGATGCAGATCTATTGGGGCGTCACGCCGTTAAAGGGCAAGCAGGAGAGGAACCAGACACTCCTTATCGACCACGCGATCGATGCTGTCAAGGATGCTGGCTTCGTGAAGGAAGGCGACCGTGTCCTCATTACGGCCGGCGATCCGATCTTCAACGTCCGCGGCGAGGCAGAATCCTGCGGTGAAACAAATATGATGTATGTTGTCACAGTCGAGTAATTTGTGTATAATACCATATACTGATTAAACAATTCAGTACGTGACCTGTTTCTCATGGG
>JAZRKZ010000204.1:0-10032 GCA_045646565.1 Lachnospiraceae bacterium | reverse complement strand
AAGACCCGGAGGGGCTTAAAGCCCGAAGGGCTTTGATACCACCTCCATAGGACGCGGTTCAGCACCGCATGGGGGTGGAGGTTCATGAGATACACATGGAGATGCAGTTATATATGACACGGGAATTACGAAAGCAGTTCCTGGATGTTTCCACGAACAGGAAAAATGATGCCGCAAACGGATTTTGGGGAAGACTTCAGGATATGATTTTTACAAGGCTTTTCCTGAAAGAAGACAGTCCCGACCAGCGGCTCCCACATGGATCACTCCCTGATCAGGAATCAGTCTCCGGCACAGGCGGCACGGAAGAATGGACGATGAATCAGTATATATCCGATATCGACGTCAAACGCGATCAGAGCATAGATGCCGCAGATCGCTGGGACGAACTGGAAAAGTCCATCCTGGCGCAGCTGGCAGACGAGATAAAAGTCAGCATGCAGGGAATCGATGTGGAAATCACAGTATTTAAGACCTTTTCCAAAAACTGACAGGCTGTCGCATCAAGACGCCACCGCCACATATAGCAGACACTTGCATATCACGTCTGCCATAACGTGGTGGTGGCGTCTATTGCGATAACCATTTCACCAGCTGATATCCTTGTTTTCTCCGTTTTTCTCTGCTGTTATTTCACAGCTGGTACGTTGGCTCCGGAAGAAGTACCTGAAAGAATGCCCTGTACTAAGACCGATTCACCCGAACAGCATTTTTGCCGCCTTTTCCAGTTCCCTTTGTTCATGCGTATGATCGTATCCGCTTTCTTTATTGTCGATCCCCTTTACGACGTCAATGGAAAACAGACCGTCACGATTGCAATAGAAGTAAATCTTTTTGACTCCCCTGATCTTAAAGCGCACTTCGGCGTTCCCTTCCGGATAGAGCTTCACCATCTGTATATCATCGTGGGAAACCGCTGCTGCAAATGAAATATAATGATCCTTCGTCATACTGTGGTCGATCCGCACATAGTATTCATCCTCCACACGCTCAATGAAGATCATATGGCGCTCATCTGTAGATTCAGCCACGAGCGGCGAAAGCAGGATGCCATGACAGTGGATCTCCGACTCTCCCATGCTGTGGATCACATTTCCGCACACCGGGCAGACATAGAGTTTTGAGCGCAGCATGTTGGCGGAGACATTTGCATTACGAACAGTATTGCCGGATATCAGCTCCGTAACGGAGATCCGAAACACTTTAGCTATTGGCTCAAGCAGCGTAATATCCGGATAACCTTTTCCGGTTTCCCATTTCGAAACGGTCTTATCACTTACTCCAAGCTTCCCGGCCAGCTGAGACTGTGTCATCCTGCTCTTTTCACGCAGTTCCCTGATTGTCGTACCTGTCACATATTGGTTCATATCTTCATCACCTCCATGTACTGATTGTAAATGAGCAGGCTCGAACAGACTACCTACGGAAAGTAGAGTCAGACAGAAAACTGCCGCATCAGCCCCGATTGGGAGCGCGATGCGGCAGTAACTATTCATTTCCCTTATTTAAGATCCTCTAAAATGAGCTTCGTTCTCACGGCCACCTGCGTGCTCCAATGCGGTCCCTTCTCATACATCTCTGCCAGCTCGGAGAGCGCGGAAGGCACGTCGATCCCCTGCGGGCATGCGTGCATGCACTGCCCGCATCCGATGCAGGCGTTCGGCCGCTTCTCTTCGTCAAGACCGTCAAGCCGCATGGAAGGCGGCATTGACTCCGCAAATTTATAATCATTATAGCACTGCAGCAGATATGGGATATCAAGTCCGATCGGACAGCCCTCGCAGCAGTATCGGCAGCCTGTACATGGAACGCCGCGTTTCAGATTCTCCGCGATGTCCATGAGGACATTTCGCTCCTCCTCAGAAAGCGGCCATTCCTTGCGGAATGTGCGCAGATTATCCTCCACCTGAGAAACCTCATTCATACCGGACAGGATGACGTTGATCCCCGGAAGGCTCTGCAGGAAACGGAAGGCGTAAGAAGCATCTGACGGCTTCGGATCGGTGCCGCCCGCATTTTCATGCAGTGCATGAAGCTTTGCTGCTTCTGACTCAGGAAGGACCGCAAGCTTGCCCCCGCGGCACGGTTCCATGACCCAGACGCCGAGTCCGTGACGGACAATGATCTCGTACTTTGTCTTCGCATCCTGCAGTGTCCAGTCAAGATAATTGAGCTGGATCTGAACAAAGTCAAAGACGCCTTCATGTCTTGTCAGGAATTCTTCGAGAAGTTCCAGTCCTCCATGGAATGAAAAGCCCAGGTGCCTGATCTTTCCCTCTTCCTTCATCTGAAGAATATCAGGAATGATGTGATATTCCTCGCTCTCATAATACTTCACAGACCACTCCGTGATATTGTGCAGGAGATAGAAATCAAAATAATCTGTCCTGCATTTGCGCAGCGATACATGGAACAGCGCGATGTTGTCGATGGGAGCAGTCAGTGAGTGTCCCGGAAACTTATCCGCGATATAGTAGCTTTCCCTCGGATAACGGGACAGAGCTTCCGCCATCGCAAGTTCCGATTTTCCTCCCAGATATGGATAGGCCGTATCGAAATAGTTCACGCCCTCTCTGATAGCAAGGTCGAACATCTCATTGACCTTTGTCTGGTCGATTTCCCCGGTCGTGGGATCATTTGCAAAGCGCATACAGCCAAAGCCGAGCTGAGACAGTCTCTTTCCTTTAAAACTCTTGTAGATCATGTCTTTTCTCCCTTCCGACAATCATGATTCCGGCAGTGAAATAAGCGAGACCAGGACCTGACGTTCACTTAGCCATCCGGATTCTCACTGTAGGCCTTCGCCTTCTCATAATAATAATACAGTGAAACGACCGAATTACATGCTTTTAAATTGTTTAATGCAGCATCCTCTGTATGTAACGCTTTATTGACATAAGAAAGCGCAGACAGGGAAATGGTGCTGGTGCCGCCGGCGCTGACTGTAACGCTATACTGATCGCCGAGTCTATGTGCGGGAATTCCTTTTATCACGATGCAGCAGCGTCCGTCTTTGAGCCTCGTACAGTCGGCTGCATCGCTGCCGATCTGTGCTGTAACGTCACCTTCATAATCGTCTTTTAGTGTCAGATAAATCCGGATAGAGGTCTCAGACTCAAAGTTCAGAGAATACGTCACTTTCTTTATCTGAGAGTCACCGATTTCCACGGAAGTGTTATAATCTTCTACAGCCTGTTTGGCGACTAATATATCCTCCTCCGAATACCCGTCACTGATGTGTTCCATCCCTGCATGCTCTGCGCCGATCGTCCAGCCGTTGACCTCTGAAAGGAACTGCTGGGCATGATAGCCGAAATCCGCGATGGCTCTGACCAGAGCTAAGCAATTGCCGGTGAATAAATCGGGCGATTCCTTGACAGCGGCAATATAATCTTCGACTTTATAACTCTCGCTGACCGTCTTTCCGTCACCGTAAGTCAGTTCCGCCAAAATTTCGTCCGCCATCTGCACGGAAGTGACATAACATGTAAAACCGTAGTATTCTTCTGTCTCATTCATAAAGTCGCTATTGAACGGAACAATGGTGGATTCACCGTTGATCGTGAATTTCATTGAAACGTCTTCCCTCTGTTCCGGCGTCAACATGGAGAGATCAACAAAGAAATTCACGCCGATCTGCCCGGAAAGTACCAGTGAATGCGAGCGGAATGACGGCTCAGTCTCCTGTTCTTCATACGAATAATCACAATCTCTGAGGATAAGCTCGTCAAAATTATAGAGATTGAACATTTCCGGATCATATTGGTAACTGACAGGCACTCCGTTAACATCAATCACATAACCTTGCTGACCGTCACCTGACGACTGCTGTTCAGAAAACCCTCTAAGGAATAGCGAATCCTCATATCCGATGCTTCCCTCATCGCAGTTCGTAACGTCGACCAGATAGTTAAACCCATCCTGCATCCTGACAATATTCCACATATGCGGACCTTCGCCGGTGCCGCCGCTCATCATTCCTGTCGGGCTGAGGCAAACAATCAGTTCATTGAAATCAGTCAGATTACAGAGGTACTGAAAGGCCTTGGAATAGCCTTCACAGACAACATTGGTATCAGGATCATTGTCAAAGACATAGATGAGCTGCCAGAGATTCGTCTCATTATACTCCGGATCCTCGGCATGGTCTTTCGCATATTCGTTATAGGAGACCTCTCCGCATATAAATTCTTATAGCCGAGAAGTTTTTCGTAGTCGGATTTCCCGGCAAATTCAGCAACGACCTCCTTTGCCCTTTCAGCAGCAAACGCCGCTGCACTTGTTTTTTCAGTATCTACCTGATATTCGTCTCCAAATGCAGACCTGTAATCCTCCGCGGCGCTTAACTTGATCACATAATTTGCATTATCCTCAAACTGGAAAAAAGTATCGACGTTACCGCCATCATACGAATAACTCCAGACACAGTTCGGATACGCTATCTCGCTATGTTTGCTGCTCCAGTACAACTCATAGGGGCAGTCCGCAATAAGGCAGGATAATATCGTATCAAAATCCACCATAATATTCTCATTCATTTTGGCAAGGGCTTGTCCCACGGCAACATCATTCCTGACAAAGCTGCCATTTTCATATGTATAACATGGTTCAAGTTAAGCCTAATTCCGACTCCGGGACCAACTCGCCATATTCTTCATAAATATCGCTAAGTGGTACTTTGATGATTGTTTCAGCTCTAATTCCTGCCGCGATTTCAGCAATCTGCATTTTGACACAATTATATAATGCCAAATCCTTCCCAACCAGTCGGTCTGATCGTGGAAACGCAGGACGCCCATCTGACCCTGTCAGCTGTTCTGCCCCAAGCTTGTTCTCGAAGTATTCCAGCAAGAGTTCATCAGATGTAGCGGAAAACTCTTCCGAGACATCATACGCTTCTGTCACACCAGGCGCTGAAAACTCTTCTGATGCAGAACCACGATCCATTTTCTCTGAAGCCGCCAGAACGGCAGTCGGGAAAGCGATACAAAGTGCCAGTATGACGGGCAGCTCTTTCAATAAAATCTTACTGGCTTTAAATATGTGTTTTTAAAAAATATGCATGATCACACCTCCAATCAAGTTTTTTCGTACCAATGATGCAAGACTATTATATCTTACAGGGTCGCATTATACAAAAAATCCGGCAATAACTCTGTTCTGTCAATCTTGTCCGACGATTCTCTTCTGATCTGACAATCACTGACTTTCCGGTCCATCCTCCGGTTCGAATACTTCCAGTCTGAGATCCTCCAGATGCTCATAGGAAGCGCGGAGCAGATGTGTCAGATGTTCAGCCCTTCTTTTCGCGGTCTTTTTTCGCGTTCCCGCATCGATCAAAGTCACAGGAATCCCGCGGGCCTTGCAGAAATTTCCGAAATCTCTGATCTGCCAGTCTTCCCTTCCGGTCTTCGTCCGGTCATATCGCCCGTCGGAAAGGATGTAGACGGACAGATCCTCCTCCCGCATCCGGTCAAGAAGATTCCCCGCAATCCCCAGCGCGTGGACCAAAGGAGTCGAACTGCCTCCTTTGAGTCTGCTGATCCTTAAAGCTGCAAGTTCAGCTGAAGACGTAAAGGGCAGTTCAAGACTGGCTTTTGAACCTCCGAAGCTGATGACCGCGACGCGCACCCGTCTTGCATACGAGCTTTCAAGCAGGGAAATGACACAGCCTTTGACCCTGGCAAACCGGTCGTCGGCCAGCATGGACCCGCTTGTATCGATAACGAACAGAATATTCCTCCTGCCACGGCCTGCGATCTTCTGATAGCGAATGTTGCTTTCCCGGATTCCGTCAGTTATATCCTCCCCCTGTGACAACTGGGTCAGAATACTGCCGGGCATGTGGATATGTCCTGACCCGGGAGCTGCCGTCATTCCTGTCACGTGTCCTTTCACAGATCCTTTTACCCGCGGTCCTTTTCTGGCTTCCTGCGCTCTCCTGACCCGGCTTTTTGTTGTCTCAAGAGGTTTGGCGGCAAATGGCATCGGCGGAACTTCGTATCGGGGCAGCTCCTTGTCGGGGCCTGCCCCTATGCTTTTTTTCCGGCATTTTCTCCCTTAACTTCATCGTTCGGGTTCTCTTTTATCTCTATACTGACCGTTTTGATCGCAGAAGCCGCGTTCTGAAGCATTTTCTCTGTCATGCCCATATCTTCGAACGGCAGCTTTTTCAGTCTGTGCGGCAGAACGAACCTCGCCGCCTCAAGGACATCTTCCCTGCCAACGAGCATCCTCTCATCAAGTGCGGCGGCAGCGCGGGCGGTCCGTATCATGGTGATATCGCCGCGATAACCGTCGATCCTGAACTCTTCGCACAGACCTGCGGCAAACTCCATGATTTCATCCGAAAAAGCAACTTCCGGATACAAAACGGCTGCCTTTTTTATCCGTTTCGCGAGCATATGTTCCTGTTCCTGCCATTTTTTTGCAAATGCATCCGGATCTCTTTCATACTCCATCTGCCGGCGGATCAGTAACATCCGTTCATCCTTGCTGAGACTGCCGTTCACTTTGACGGATAATCCGAACCGGTCGAGCAGCTGAGGGCGCAGTGTTCCTTCTTCCGGATTCATTGTTCCGATCAGAACAAATCTGGCAGGAAAACGCATCGACACCCCCTCTCGTTCCACCCGGCAGACGCCGGTCGCCGCTGCATCGAGCAGCAGGTCAACGATTGAATCTTCCAGCAGATTTATCTCGTCGACATAAAGAATATGGCCGTCCGCTTCGGCCATCAGTCCCGGTATGAATTCTCTCTCGCCGCTCTTCATAAGTGTACCCAGCCGGAGCGTCCCGACAACGCGGTCTTCCGAGGCATTCAGGGGAAGTTCGATGACACGTATATCTTCACCGAGCAGAGACGGAAGCGCCCGGACTGCCGTCGTTTTCGCGGTGCCGCGCTCGCCGTAAATGAGAACGCCGCCGATCTGCGGCTGGACCGCAATGAGTGACAGGGCCCGTTTCATGTCGTTCTGCCCTACGATCGCGCTAAATGGATAATTCACCTGTTTTGTATTTATCATGGTCTTGCCCTCTTTCTTCTGTCATTACACTTGCGCGAATTCTGTAAGACGATAATTCAAGTCTCGCTCTATATGCCGGCGGGCCATCCTTCCTGCCGGCGGATCCTCGCATAGATGATATAAGAAACGATAACAGTGAGGATATCTGCCGATGCCTGCGTAAAGACAATACCGGTCATTCCGAACGCTCTGTTCAGGATGAACAGCATCGGAATGTTAAAGATGACCTGTCGTATGACGGCGAGCCAGAAAGATTCCTTTCCCCGGCCGATCGCCTGCGTAAAGTGGACCATACTAAAGCACAGGAACATGAGCGGCGTCGCGAAGCACCTGGCTCTAAGGAACTGCGTTCCGTACCGCACCGTATCGGCGTCCCTGATAAACGACTGCATAATTGTCGGTGCAAATATATAATACATGACCACACTTGTCACGCCGATCGCGAGGCCGACTCCCCTGCCGAAACGGAACACCTCGTCCATGCGCTCTCTGTTCCCGGAGGAATAGCTGTAAGCGATGAGCGGCACCATACCGAGACAAATTCCGATGCCGATGTTGAGCGGAAGCCGTTCCGCCTTCAGAACGATTCCGATTGCCGCCAAATGCGTGTCCCCGTAGGATGACGACAGCCGGTTAATGACTATATTACAGAGATCAAATAAAAAAACGCCCGTCGCGGCCGGTATTCCGACTCCGAAAATAGCTTCCAGAGAACTTGTCGACGGACGCCCCTTATAAAGGCGGACGCGGAGAATCGTTTCCGCTTCTGCCTTCCTGTATGTGAAAATGAAATAGACCAGAACCGCTATATTGCTGAGCATCGTGGCAATAGCGGCGCCCATGACCTGCTTGCCATCCGGCAGGATCACAAACATAAAAAGAGGATCCAGGGCAATGTTCAAGACGCCGCCCATGCTGAGTCCGAAGGAGGCCCTGGACGATAGCCCGATGCTGCGGAGCATGGACGACATTGTGTTGCTCAATATGACCGGAATTCCGCCGATCACGACCACGAACAGCATATACTGCTTCGAATAAGGCAGAACATTATCGCTGGCACCCAGAAAGCGCAGCAGCGGCGTCATCCCCATAAGACACAGGAAGGAAAACACGACAGCCGATGACATGGCCATCCATATGCAGGCGGCTGAAACACGTGAAGCTTCTTCATCCTGTCCTCTTCCGATCAGGCGGGCGATCAGGGTCCCTCCTCCGGTCCCAAAGATATTCGATAAAACGATGGTGAGCATATACACCGGGAGGACCAGAGAGCAGCCTGCCACCATATACGGGTTGTTTGTCCGCCCCACGAACCAGGTATCCGCCAGATTATAGACCAGCGCGATCAGCTGGCTTGCGATGGCAGGCAGCGCCATAACGCCAAGCGCGTGAGGAACACGGTCCTCTTCAAAAAGGTATCTCTTGTTTTCCATATTTTTAGCGATCCCAGCCTTTCATATTCGGTCACGCTGCGTCTCCTGTTCGGACGTTACCCGCGGATCTGCTGCTATTATCAGACTTTGCAGAGGTCTGATTCGTAGCTGCCGGTGCCTTAGTGACCGCTGGGGCTTAGGTGCTGCAGGCGCTTAGGTATCAGTGTGCAAATGTCTTCTGGTCAAACGGAAATTCGGGAACCCCTGCGGGGCGTATGACCGTCGGATCGAGCGGTGGAAGTGTTTTGGGCTTTGTACCTGCAGCGACCGACGCCTCGCTTTGCGTGCCTGTGTCTGCGCCAGCGGATGCCGCACCGACACTTCCAATACTGTTCAAAATACCGGAGAGCGCGGAAGCTCTCACCATCCCGGTGATATATGTGATACCTGAGTCTCTGTCAGGAATTGAAATTATTCCACCCGACATATTGAATACACCCGCGAGATAGCTGTCCAGGGCGATTATCCCGGAACCGGTCCTGCCGTCCGGTATCGAGTAGACAAGGAGCGGACGATAGTAGACGCCCTGCCCTGCCGGCTGCGAACCTCCGGCTGCGTCCTGTACCGGGTACACGGGCAGGGCTACAGTCCTCCCATCCATCGTCGTAACATTGAACGCCGCATACATGGAAGGAACATCCCCTTCCGCCGCCTCATTCTCGAATGCGATGAATTTCCAGAGGGAGCCGTCCGAAGCCATAAGCGGTCTCACCTGATCTTCAAGATTTACAACAGCTGCCGGTTCTTCCTGTGGACCCAGCCAGAATACGGGAATCTCCCATGTCTTACCGCTTCCTGCGGTGACCGTCGCAGAAGTGTCGAACTCCTCTCCCGCCTTTGGAGCCTCCACACCGCCGATTTCAATGCCGGTCAGTACTGCATTTTTTTCACCTGTATCCACAGTCGCTTCAGAATAAGGTTCGTCAGCCCACGCCGTACCGGCCGGCAGAAAGATGCCGGCACAAGCCAAAATGAACACGATAGAAAGAACACGAATTATTGATGTTGTTTTCATACCTTTCCCTTTCAAGTCTCGCTTTCAGGAAGCGAATATATACTAAGCATCCGTTCCTAATTGTAGCTTATGTTGATTCCCGTCACAAGAAAAAACTCATTATGGACCACATCCTCAGGGAAGATTCTGTCTGATGTGGAATCTGACATCCGAATTATGATACACTGGGTATAAAGAATCTATCGGCAGCGGCTGCGCCTTATGTGAATCAAATGGACTTTAACCGACGTGACGTTTTGATGACAATGGTCAGGAACATGATCGGTTCATGAGGAGAGACGGACTTTAGCCGACATTTTGATGGGAGAAAAAAGAGATGAATGATAAAGTATGGAAAGCCTCACTTCATAAGGAAGACGGAACTCTTTGTGATATTCGGGTTCCGGAGGGTGTCGTCGTCATCGCAGGCAACTGTTTTTCCGGCAATACACAGCTTAAAACGGCAGAACTTCCCGGCAGCCTCAGAGATATCGGAGTCAGCGCGTTCGCCGGATGTACGTCTCTTGAGAGCATCGTGGTTCCGGAAGGTATCACCCGGCTGCGCAAAGCCAAAGGTCTT
>JAZRKZ010000203.1:0-13130 GCA_045646565.1 Lachnospiraceae bacterium | reverse complement strand
TATCCGGAGAAATTCTCCAATAAGACGAACGGTATCACACAGAGACGTTTCCTGCTCCACGGCAATCCGCTTCTTGCTTCATGGGTGACGGATAAGCTCGATGAGACATGGATCACGAACCTGTCAGATATCTCCAGACTGAAACTCTATGTCGACGATGAGAGAGCACAGCAGGAATTCCTGAGCATCAAGTTCAAGAACAAGCAGAGACTGGCTGAATACATTGCTATTCATAACGGCATCGATGTCGACCCGTATTCGATCTTCGACGTACAGGTCAAGCGTCTGCATGAGTACAAGAGACAGCTTCTCAATATCCTGCATGTCATGTACCTGCGCAACCAGCTCCTTGCCAATCCGGGCATGAACTTCTATCCGAGAACGTTCATTTTCGGCGCAAAGGCCTCAGCGGGCTACCAGGTCGCCAAGCTGATCATCAAGCTGATCAACGCCGTCGCGGATGCAGTCAATAACGATCCTGCTCTTCACGGCAAGCTGAAGGTCGTCTTCATCGAGGACTACAAAGTATCCAACGGTGAGATCATTTTCGCCGCAGCCGATGTCTCCGAGCAGATCTCCACAGCTTCCAAGGAAGCTTCCGGTACCGGCAACATGAAGTTCATGCTGAACGGCGCTCTGACCATCGGTACGATGGATGGCGCAAATGTCGAAATCGTCGAGGAAGTCGGCGAGGAGAACGCGTTCATCTTCGGTCTCAGTTCGGATGAGGTCATAGGCTATGAGCATCACGGCGGCTACAACCCGCAGGATATCTTCAACAACGACGCAGATATCCGTCAGGTCCTCGTACAGCTTGTCAACGGCACCTTCAGCCAGAATACAGAGCTGTTCCGCCCGATTTATGACTCGCTGCTGACGAACCGCTACGGCACTGCCGACAGATACTTTATTCTGGCGGACTTCCGCTCCTATGCGGAAGCGCAGAAGAGAGTCGAGGAAGCTTATCGCGACCGCCGCGGCTGGGCAAGAAAAGCTATGATGAATACGGCCTGCGCCGGCAAGTTCTCATCTGACCGTACGATCAAGGAATATGTCGATGAGATCTGGCATCTCAACTCAGTAACAGAAGAATAATTTCATATTCCGGCCGCCCCGCGCGCTGCGCAGGGCAAGATAAAGATCCGGCGATATGTACTGCCGCATGACGGCTGCTTTCCCGCAGCATCATGCGGCAGCTTTTTCTTTCTGTGGACAGAAAATAGGGAGTATGTTAAACTATTTTTAATTATGGGTATTTCTACCTGTTGCGGGGCGAGTGAATCGTCCCCGACTCGATAATTTGAGGTGAAGGAAGTTGGATAAGGCTGAATATAAAATCAAACTCGATGAGATCAATGCATGCGCGGAGAACGGAGACATAAGCGGCGCGGTCAGGACCGCGGATACGATCGACTGGCGCCGTGTCAAGAGCGTGAGAACGCTCTGCATGATCAGCGAGATCTATGAGGCGAGCAGGCGCTATGAAGATGGTATGGAGATCCTTCGATATGCGTACAAGCGGTCGCCGCAGAGCAAGACTGTTCTCTACCGCCTTACAGAGTCGTCTCTTCGTGCCGGCAAGTTGAACGATGCGAAGAAATACTATGCTGAGTTCGAACAGGCTGCCCCGCACGATACATCCCGCTATATTCTGAAATATAAGCTGCTCCGCGCCGAAAAGGCTCCGCTCGACGAGCAGATCGCCGTCCTTAAAGAGTACAAGGAGCGTGAATATACCGAGAAATGGGCCTATGAGCTGGCAAAGCTCTATAAAAAGAACGGGCAGAAGCAGCGCTGCATAGAAGAGTGCGACGATATGATCCTCTGGTTCGCGGAAGGACGCTATGTCACGCGGGCCATGGAACTGAAGATGCAGCTGACGCCTCTTTCGGAATCTCAGAAAGCCAAATATGAGGCCCGCCTCGCAGCGGCGAAAGAAGCTGCCGAGCGGGAAGAGCAGCTCCGGGAGGAAATGGAGCAGGCGGTCGATTCTGCGCAGGACGGGGAGGAAGAGGCTCCCGGCAGCGCCGCGCAGGACGGAGAGGCAGCCGGAGACGCCGGAGATACGCCGAGTACCGTAACGACGGCGGAAGTGATCGAGAAGATGAATGCGGCCGCCGACGCGCAGATCCACGGAGCCCGGTATGAGAGCCGGATGCCGAATGTGAGACCTGCCGTCAGACAGAGCATTTCCGGCAGAAATGCGGGCGGAAACGACATGCAGGATCAGCTGGCAAGCAGTATCCGCGCGGTCTTCTCGGGGATCCGCTCACAATCGGAGGACGCCTGGGAGGAGCCGCAGCCGAGCGTGACCCGCAAAGATCTTCTTAAGGCGGACGATGAAGCCGTTCTTCAGGCGGACGGAGAGGATGCGGAGCTGGCGGAGCTTTTTGCCGAGACCGAGAATGCAATTGCGCAGACTGTTTTGGAGGCGACTGCAGATGATGGAAGAGTACCTTCGGGGCAGGACGCGTTCGAAAAGGATATCAATAAGGAAAGTACAGAGCCTGCTGCCGCAGAGAGCAGTCAGGAGGAAACCGGGGAGACCGAAGAACCTGTATTTGAGGAAGTATTTACAGGGGAGACCGTTCTCGATGTTTCGGAACTGTCGGAAGACGACATGAACGTGACCTTTGTCGAGAAGGATGGCGTTTTCGAGATCGTCGCCGCGAAGGATGCAGGCGCAGCGGATGAAAGTCCGGCGGCGGCTCTTTATCCTGCAGAGGAAGATCCTCATACAGAAGAAAGCCCGGCTGACGAGGAAACGGATCATTCCGAAACAGACAGTCTGACCGGCAGGGAGACAGATGAATCCCTTGGTCTGACTCGTGAGTTCAACTTCAAGGAAGAGCTTGCCCTTGCCCGGGCCAGGGAAGAGGCGGCGGCAAAACAGTCGCAGAATGCGGAAAGAAGCCCGGCAAGACGAATTCCGGACCCGGAGGAAGCGGCAGTTAAGATCGTGGCTGAGTCGGGAATAGCCATCAAGCCGCAGGAGACGCCGGAACCAAGTGCGGAAGATCCGAGCCTCTTTGAGCCGGTGGCAGAGACGATCGAAAACAGAAGCAGTATCATCGAGCATCTGCTCGATGAGCCGGATATGATCGACCGCATGGATGTGGTCCCGAGATCGCTCGATGAGACGGAGCGAAAGCTCTTCTCGTATTTCTCCGCGATTCCGGGGATCGGCGAACAGGTCTCGGTCGCGATTGCGGATATCCACAATAACTCAGGCGACCGCACATCGAAATCCGGAAATATTATTATTGTCGGACGCAGAGGCAGCGGTAAGACGAAGCTGGCCGACAGTCTGGTCCTCGCAGCCTGCAAGGATCTCAATATCACGGCAGTCAAGACCGCGAAGATCATCGCCAGCGATTTTAACCAGAAGGATGCGGCAGCCATTGTCAAGAAGATGGCTGGAGGCTTCCTCATCATTGAAGGCGCGGGCGAGCTGGCTGAGGATACGGTCGATAAACTGAACCGCGCAATGGAATTCAGAACGGATGACATGGTCGTGATCCTGGAGGATGAGAAGCAGGATATGAAGGCTTTGCTTGAGAGGTATCCTGAATTTGCGGCAAAATTCACATCCAGGATCACCATACCGGTGTTCACGAACGACGAGCTGGTCACATTCGGAAAGCTGTACGCGCAGGAAAACGGCTATTCGTTTGACGAGCTGGCGACACTCGCTCTCTACACGATGATCGGTGAGAACCAGAAGAACGCCGAACCTGTCACCGTGAGCATGGTGCGCGAGATGATCGACAAGGCGATCGCGAAGTCGAAGAGCAGGAAGTTCCCGCTGTTCGGAAAGAACCAGGTGGGGGCGGACGGCCGGATCATCCTTCGGGAAAAGGATTTTGCATTTTAACATTTAAGACCCTGATACGGAGGGAGAAACATATGGCGGAGCCTTATCTGGGCAACCCGGCGAGGTGCAGCGCAGTCCTTAAGAAATACGGTTTTTCATTTCGAAAAAAATACGGACAGAATTTTCTTATTGATACCGGCGTTCTCGAGGCAATCGTGGATACCGCGGGGATCACAAAAGATGATTTTGTCCTTGAGATCGGGCCGGGGATCGGTACCCTCACCCAGTACCTTGCCACGTACGCCCGGAGCGTTACCGCTGTCGAAATCGACCGCACGCTGCTTCCGATCCTTGAGGATACGCTCTCGGACTGGGATAATGTGGAGGTCCTTCCCGCAGACATTCTGAAAACGGATATCAGGAGCATAGCCGGGGAAAGGAACGGAGGGCTGCCGATCAAAATATGCGCCAATTTGCCGTACTATATCACGACGCCTATTCTGATGGCGCTTCTTGAAAGCGGCGCGCCGATCTCCGATCTCACCGTTATGGTGCAGAAGGAGGTCGCGGAGCGCATGGTGACCGGGCCCGGTTCCAAGGAGTACGGAGCGCTGTCGCTCGCGGTCCAGTATTACACGAAGCCGGAAATCTCTTTCATCGTCCCGCCGACATCTTTCATGCCCAGACCGCATGTGGACAGCGCGGTCGTCCATATGGAACTCTATGAGAAGCCGCCCGTGGATGTCACCGATGAGGCGATGCTCTTTAAGGTCATCAGGGCTTCGTTCAATGAGAGGAGAAAGACTCTTTTAAATGGTCTTTCCCATTTTCAGGAATTTGATTTTGATAAGGAGACGCTTGCCGGCGCTATCAGCCGGTGCGGATTTGCGCCCGATGTGCGGGGCGAGAAGCTGACGCTGGCGGAATTTGCACAGCTGGCCAATGAACTTGCGAAACTATGAGGGACGGCCGCTTTTGGCGTTGATACGGAATTTTGAAAAGCTCTGCGGGGTTACAGCCCTGTCAGAGCTTTTTAACTGCTTTTAATGATTTTGTTCGAAATAGTCTGACAATGTTCATCAAACTTTAAGAAACAGAACGGCGTTTTTGTGGTATTATATGGTGACCCAAGCTAGGGAAAGACAGGGAATGCTCCGGCTGATTGCGAGACCCGGTCCCTTAAAGCAGACAGTCCGGCAATCACCCGAGATGACCTTTAGAAAGGAGAGTATAGGATATGAAACTTAGAAAAGCAGCGCTGGCGCTCGGCATGACAGCGGCTCTTATTCTGGGAGCGCAGCCGGTACTGGCGTCGGATCAGATCCCGTATGTAGCCCTCGGGGCTGACCTGAGTACGGAACAGAGGATCAAAGTCCTGGATCTTCTGGGGCTTACAGAGGAGGATCTCACCCATGACACAGTTGTAACGGTGACAAACAAGGAGGAACACGAATATCTTGATTCCTATGTCAGCCCGAGTGTGATCGGATCAAGGGCGCTTTCTTCCTGCAAGGTCTTGGAGGAGTCCAAGGGACACGGTATTACGGTCGAGGTCCACAATATCACATATGTGACCCCCGCTATGTATGAGAACGCGCTTGCGACAGCAGGAATGAAGAACGCATCCGTCGTCGTTGCGGGACCGTCGCCGATTTCCGGCACGGCTGCGCTGGTCGGCGCGATGAAGGCGTATTCACAGATGTACGGCACGCCAATCAAGCCGGAACTGATCGACAGCGCCACAGATGAGCTGGTGACGACAGGCGAGCTTGCCGAGTCTCTCGGAGATTCCAAGGAGGCGGCGGAGCTCATCGCAGCTCTGAAACAGGTCATCGCGGAAAATGACCTGGCGACGAAAGAGGACATCAACCGCGCGATCGACGAAGTGGCCGGAAAGCTGCAGATATCGTTGTCCGATGAGGACCGTCAGCTGATACTTGATCTGATGGAAAAGCTGTCGACGCTGGATCTTGACGCAGGCGCGCTGGCTGAGCAGGCAAGAGGCATTTACGAGGAGCTGCAGCAAAGAGGCTTTAATCTGTCTGACTACGGGTTCGAAGCGGCGGATGCGCAGGGACTTATCGCGAAGATCCTGGAACTCATCCGTCAGTTCCTGTCCAATTTCGGTTTTTGATCAGACTGGTCAGACGGATATGTATTGTGAATATTTACAATAACGAACGGGCTGAAAATAATTATTTGGTCAAAAAGCACAACAAAATTCGATTTGTTCATAATTTGTTCATATTTAACTGGTATTATAGTCTTACAAGAGAAAAGACAACCACGTGAGCTGGCCTCACGACAATTTTTCATAATAATTGCCCCGGTGGATCTCCACCGGGGCACTCCTCTTTTTATGGGTAGTCAGGAATTAATAGTTGGTAGCTCTTCTCTCGAAGTAAGCCTGCGGATGTGCGCATACCGGGCATACCTTCGGAGCTTCCTTGGCGATAAAGACGGCACCGCAGTTGCGGCATTTCCATTCGATCTCCTCTTCTTCGGCAAATGTCTTTTCAGCCTGAAGGTTAGCTAAGATCTGGCGATATCTCTCCTCGTGACGTCTCTCAACTTCAGCGACGAGAAGGAATTTCTTGGCGACGTAAGTGAAGCCTTCTTCCTCAGCCTCTTTCGCCATGCGGGCGTACATGTCTGTCCACTCTTCGTTCTCGCCGGAAGCGGCTGCCTCAAGGTTCTCCGCCGTTGTTCCGATGCCTCCGAGCTCCTTGAACCACATCTTGGCGTGCTCTTTCTCCTGATCCGCCGTCTCAAGGAAGATCGCCGCGATCTGCTCATAACCTGCTTTTTTTGCTACAGACGCGAAGTATGTATATTTGTTGCGAGCCTGGGATTCGCCTGCGAAAGCCTCCATCAGATTCTTCTCGGTCTTTGTTCCTGCGTATTTATTGGCCATAATGAATCTCCTTTCTGAGAGTTTTACTATCAGGCAATTGCGAAACCAGACGTTCTCAAGAAATTGTATGAACATTCAAACGGCTTCCTCGCCAAGAACTTCTAACATTCACACAAGACGTGAAAGAGCATTCGCAAAATCTGCGAACTCACTCCGCTCGAACAGCGCGGTTTTTGCTCATTTTCACATCTTGCGTTCATGAAGAAGTTCTAAGGCTCGTGCAGATTGTTTGAATTGCTCATACAATTTCTCTTTACACGGAGTTTCGCAATCGCCTGAGTCTTATTATCATTCACTCTAGCACACGGGATAATGGTTAGACAATGCTAATGAGATATAATCTCAATTGCAACTGAGCGTTATTTCCGCCGGGCGACTTAAGACGCTGTATACGCCGCGTTCCCTTGGCGGTATGGTATGTTTTTCGAAGGTTCTTGCCTATACTTCCCAAAAAGCGTATACTTGTATTTCAACGGAAGTAAGCGAATCGATAAAGATAGGAGTAAACGTGGAAGCATTAGTCTGGTGGTTAACAATTACACTTCTCGGTACGGGTTTTATGCCTCTTTCCGGCTGGGTCTTCCGCCACTTTGAGGATCGGGGCTGGCTGTTCTCCAAGAGCCTGGGCGTCTTTCTGACGACATGGGTCTTCTTCGTGCTGAATGTTGCCCAAATCGTTTCCTTTATTCAGCGGAACTGTCTGCTCGTCACTGCCGCGCTCATCGCGCTGAATATCGCCGCTTTTATTAAGCTAGACATGAAGGAACTGCTCCGCGGGGCTGACTGGAGGCTGATTCTTAAAGAGGAAGCTCTCTTTTTTGCGCTCTATATGGTCTGGGTATGGATCATCGGGTTCAAGCCGGAAGCCTACGGGACGGAGAAGTTCATGGACTACGCATTCATGACTTCGATGACACGGTCGCTGTATATGCCCTTTGAGGATATGTGGCTGTCGGGGGAGAGCATTAACTATTATTACGGCGGCCAGTATATTGCCGCCTGGCTTGTCAAAACCTCCGGGATCGGCGTCGGCATCGGCTATAATCTGATGCGGGCGACCGTCGCCGCATTTTCCTTCATGATGCCGTTCTCCCTGACCTACCAGCTCATGTCCGACCGTCTTTCGGGCAGGATGCGGTGGGCGAGATGGGCTGCGGGACTCATCGGCGGGTTCGCGGTCGCCTTCTGCGGGAATGTCCATTATATCCTGTACGGTCTCTTCAAGGATCTTTCGCAGGCGGACTACAAATACTGGTTCCCGGATTCTACCAGATATATCGGTTACGATCCGGATCTGCCGGACAAGACGATCCACGAATTTCCTGCCTATTCGACTGTGCTCGGGGATCTGCACGCGCACTATATCAATGTCATGTTCGTCGTCTGCGCGGCGGCGATCGCCTACGCTTGTGCGCAGAAGATAGCGGGGGAGATCAATGCGGAAAACCGGCATAGGCCGGCGGACTGGAAAGAGCTCCTTGCCGAGATACTGAGGCCGGAGATCATTCTGATCGGCGTCTTCACCGGGGTCTTTAAGTTTACAAATTACTGGGATTTTCCCATCTATTTTGTTGTCTGCGGCTCGCTGATCTTCTTCATGAACCTTCGGAAGTACCGGGGGGACATGCAGGGATTTGTCATTGTTATGGGAGGCCAGGCTGTGACCGCGTTCTTTGTGGGGATGATCGCCTGCCTGCCGTTCACGCTGACATTTAATCAGATCTCCACAGAGATCGGGTTCACACACAGCCATACCGTCTTCTATCAGTTCATGGTGCTGTGGGGACTTCCGATCATGTGCCTGCTGTTCTATGGCATATGTCTGCTCCTTGAACAGGGAAAGCTTCCGCCAAAGACGAAGGAGGAGAGCGTCCCGGGCGAGATCGCCTGTCCGGATCTTGCGGTCCTGCTTCTTGGCCTGTGCGCGCTCGGCCTTATCCTCATGCCGGAAGTGATTTACGTGAAGGATATCTATTCGGGAGAGCATTACCGGGCCAATACCATGTTCAAGCTCACATATCAGGCCTTCATCCTGTTCGGTATGGTCATGTCCTATGTGCTTATTCGGGCGATGGCCGTTTCGAGAAAACGCTGGATGTACGCCGCAAGCATGTCTCTCTGCTTCGTACTTCTTCTGACGGGCGGCTTCATCCTGAGAAGTACGGGCGACTGGTTCGGCAATGTCCTGAACGGGCGTCTGCGGATCAGTACAGATGCGTCTGTGTTCGTCGATCAGTCGTTCAAGTCGGATTTCGAGGCGATTGCCTGGCTGAACAATACAGTGAGCGGCCGGCCGGTCATCCTCGAGGCGCCGGGGGACAGCTACACCGGCTACGAGCGGGTCTCGGTCGCGACCGGTCTTCCGACGGTGAGAGGCTGGTATGTCCACGAGTGGCTCTGGAGAGGGGATACGGACATGCTCAATGACCGAACGACGGACATCGGGACGATCTATACCGGCGAGGATGAGCAGACGGTGAGGGATCTCATCCAAAAGTATCATATTTCCTACATATATATCGGCTCGCTCGAGCGGTCTATGTATGCAAATATAAATGACAGCCTGCTCCAGAAGATCGGCAAAGTTGCCTATTCGGACGGCGTTTCGACGTACATTCTGAAGGTGGCGGACTGAACGCGTCCGGAAAGCGGGCTTTGGCATTGCTTAATTTGCAAAAATACGGTATATTTACAGCGTATGCTGATTTTAGGAGGAATGCACAATGCAAGACAGAGGAAAATACTATATCACAACGGCGATTGCCTACACATCCGGCAAGCCGCATATTGGTAATACATATGAAATCATTCTCGCGGACGCCATCGCGAGATACAGAAGACAGCAGGGCTATGATGTGTTCTTCCAGACAGGAACGGACGAGCACGGCCAGAAGATCGAGGCCCGGGCCCATTCCGCCGGTCTTACGCCGAAGGAATTCGTAGACAAGACGGCCGGTGAAGTCCGCAGGATCTGGGATCTGATGAATACATCCTACGACAAGTTCATCCGTACGACCGATTCTTATCATGAGAAACAGGTCCAGAAGATGTTCAGGAAGATGTATGAAAAGGGCGACATCTACAAGGGCGAATACAAGGGTATGTACTGTCAGGAGTGCGAGTCCTTCTACACGGAGTCCCAGCTGGTCGACGGCAAGTGTCCGGAATGCGGCGGCGAAGTCACGCCCGCATCCGAGGAAGCGTATTTCTTCAGAATGAGCAAGTATGCGGACCGCCTGATCGAGCATATCAACACACATCCCGAATTCATTCAGCCGGAGCCCCGCAAGAACGAGATGATGAATAATTTCCTTCTGCCGGGCCTTCAGGACCTGTGTGTCTCGAGGACATCTTTCTCCTGGGGCATCCCGGTCGATTTTGATCCGAAACATGTCGTCTATGTATGGCTTGACGCCCTCACCAACTACATCACGGGCGTCGGCTATGACGCGGACGGGAACTATGAGGATAATTACAGGAAATACTGGCCGGCGGACCTTCATCTCATCGGCAAGGATATTATCCGTTTCCACACGATCTACTGGCCGATCTTCCTGATGTCTCTCGAAGAGCCGCTTCCGAAGCAGGTATTCGGCCATCCGTGGCTCCTGCAGAGCGGCGGCAAGATGAGCAAGTCGAGAGGCAATGTCATCTACGCGGACGACATGGCAGGTATCTTCGGCGTCGATGCGGTGAGATATTTCGTGCTCCATGAGATGCCGTTTGAAAATGACGGCGTCATCTCCTGGGAGCTCATGGTCGAGCGCATGAATTCCGAGCTGGCCAATACGATGGGCAACCTTGTGAACCGCACGATCGCCATGAGCAATAAGTATTTCGGCGGTCTTGTCGAGAACACGGGCTGTAAGGATGAAGGCGGGATCGATGACGATCTGCACGCGAACATGACGGCTCTGGTCCGGAAGGTGGAGGGCCATATGGACAAGCTCCGTGTCGCGGACGCGCTGACAGATATTTTCAACCTCTATAAGAGATGCAACAAGTATATCGACGAGACAGAGCCGTGGAAGCTTGGAAAAGACGAATCCGCAAAAGATCGTCTTGCGACGGTCCTCTACAATCTGCTCGACGGCATCACGACAGCGTCCACTCTGCTCTCGGCCTTTATGCCGGAGACGGTGGAGAAGATATTTGCACAGATCAACGCTTCGCCGGTCGATATCGACGAGCTCGTCCATGTCGGCAACTACCCGTCCGGCAATAAGGTCACGGACAAGCCGGAGATCCTCTTCGCCCGCATGAAGCTGGATGACGTCATGGTGGAAGTCGAGAAGATCGAGGCCGCTCAGAGGGCAGCCCTCGCTCCGAAAGAAGAGCCGAAAGAGGAAGAAGAGGCCGCTGCCGTAGAGCATAAGCCGACCTGTACATTCGATGATTTCACGAAATGCGAGTTCCGCGTAGGTGAGATCCTTGAGTGCAGGAATGTCGAGAAATCCAAGAAGCTGCTCTGCTCCAAAGTCAGGATCGGACCGAACGAGACCGTACAGATCGTTTCCGGCCTTCGCCCGAAATATCAGGCGGAGGAAATGGTCGGAAAGAAGGTCATGGTCATTGTGAATCTCGCTCCGAGAAAGATGGCGGGGCAGGAGAGCCAGGGCATGATCCTTGTCGCTGAGGATGCGGACGGAAATCTGGCGCTCATGACGCCGGAAAAGAAGGAGTTCCCGGCAGGATCCGAGATCGGCTGATAAAAAATGTATAAAGAGGTCCGGATTCATATGTCTGTGAGTCCGGACTTTTTCAAATCCCGAAGAAGGGACAGAACTTTGATCTGACAAAGGAGCGGAAGAGATGATTATTGATACGCACGTGCACTACGACGACGATGCATTTGACGCGGACAGGGAGGGGCTCCTTGCATCGCTTAGGGAAAACAGGATCGGCTGTGTTCTCGAGATCGGATCGAGCGCGGCAAGTCTCCCGAAAGTACGTGAGCTGACAGAACGGTATGATTTTGTATACGGGGCGGTCGGGCTGCATCCCGACGAGGTCGGCGACCTGACGGAAGAGGTGCTGGCGGACATGCGGGAGGATATGAAAAACCCCAAGATCCTGGCCGTCGGGGAGATCGGTCTTGATTATTACTGGAATAAGGAAGCGAAAGAGATCCAGAAGGAAGCGTTTCTAAAACAGATCCGCCTCGCGCAGGAGCATGATAAGCCGATCGTGGTCCATTCCAGAGAGGCTGCAGCGGACACGCTGGAGATCATACAGGAAATGTACGGCAGCGGTTCTCCCGGCTGTCGTATGGAACGAAAAGGCGTCATGCACTGCTATTCCTACGCCGTGGAACAGGCGAGGATCTATACAAGACAGCTGGGCTTTTACCTGGGCGTCGGCGGAGTCGTCACATTCAAGAATGCAAAAAAGCTGAAAGAAGTCGTGGCGGACACGCCGATGGAGTATCTGGTCCTTGAAACGGATTGTCCGTATCTTGCGCCGGTGCCGTACCGGGGAAAGAGGAATTCCTCTCTGTATCTTCCCCTGGTCGTGCGCGAAATTGCACAGATCAAGGGCTTATCCGAGGAAGAGACAGAAAGGATCACGGAGGAGAACGCAAGAAGACTGTTCGGTTTTTGACGATGCCTTAATGATCTGCAAAAATACAATAAAACAGCAAAAATTCATATAAAATTCTCTGCCATTCGTTTACAGAAAAGGTTTATTGCATTATAATATATACAATATCCATCTGCAAATGGATGGCTGTTTTCGTTAATATGCACATAGTACACGCTGCATGCATATGCAGATGAAAAAAGAGGTAAAAGTATGGAGAATGAATATCTGTTTTCAGAGCTGGATCAATATCTGTTCGGACATGCGACACATTATGACCTGTACAAAAAACTCGGTGCGCATCCGGTCAATATTGATGGAGTAGAAGGCACCTATTTTGCAGTATGGGCTCCGAACGCGCAGCGCGTTTCTGTCATTGGTGAGTTCAATGACTGGGATACCGAGGCGAATATCATTAAGAATGATGGCGATATCGGCGTATGGCAGGGCTTCATCCCGGGCGCGAAAGCCGGTCAGATGTATAAGTATTTCATCATTGGTTATCAGGGAGAGCATCTCTATAAGGCAGATCCTTTCGCAAATCAGGCAGAGCTTCGTCCGGGTACGGCCTCTGTTATTGCAGATATGCGGAATCTTAAGTGGACCGACAGCGCGTGGATGAAGAAGCGCTCTTCCTTCAAGCAGGACACCAGCCCGATCTCGATCTACGAGTGCCATATCGGAAGTTGGATGCGCCATCCGCATGTGGAGCCGGAGGACGGCTTCTATGATTACCGCTATTTCGCCCACTCCGTCACGGAGTATCTGAAGAAGATGGGATATACCCATATCGAGCTCATGGGTGTCGCGGAGCATCCTTTC